>JBCCNY010000336.1:0-3897 GCA_039025595.1 Pseudomonadota bacterium
GGTTTGGCAGAACTCAAGGACAGCCTGACCCGTTGGCGCGAAACAGCCCCGGATGCCCCAGAGCGCGAAGAAATCGAGACGCTCATCGCCGAACAGGCCGACGCCGTCGATCTGGGTGGACAAGAACCCGAAACACTCTGGCTGCGCCTGCTAGAGACCGAAGATGCGCTGATCCCGGAAGGTCTGCATGTATTGGGCCGCCCAATGTCCAAAGAGGCGCGCGCCGACTATCTCGCGCTGATGGACCACGCCGATGACGCCACCCGCGCGCGCATTGATTACGAATTGCAGCAATCGCATGAGATCCCGGCGCTGCTCCACGCGCTTGGGGGCGGTTTTACACCACCTGTCCCGGGCGGCGATCTGCTTCGTTCGCCGGAAATTGTACCCACCGGGCGCAACATCCACGCCTTTGATCCGTTCCGGATGCCCACAACCTATGCCTGCCGGGAAGGGGCAAAGCAGGCGCAACTCTTGCTCGAAACCCATGACAGCCTGCCACGCACTGTGGCCATCGTTCTTTGGGGATCGGACAATATCAAATCAGATGGCGCGCAGCTGGCACAAGCCCTTGCCTTGATAGGGGCCAGCCCGCGCTTCGACAGCTTCGGCCGGCTGTGCGGCGCAGACCTTATACCACTCACGCAGTTGGGTCGCCCGCGTATCGATGTGATTATGACCCTATCGGGCATTTTCCGCGATCTTTTGCCTCTCCAGACGAAACTGCTGGCCGAAGCTGCCCTTAAAGCCGCCATGGCGGATGAGCCGGAGGAGATGAACTTCATCCGCGCCCATGCCGTGGCCTATGCCGAAAAGATCGGCTGCAATATCGAAACAGCCGCTTTGCGCGTTTTCTCGAATGCCGAGGGTGCTTATGGCTCGAACGTGAACCTGATGGTCGACAGCTCTGCCTTTGACGACGAGGACGAGTTGGCCGACGCCTACATGGCGCGCAAGAGTTTCGCCTACGGCGCGGACGGCAAGGCCTGCCAGCAGGACACACTTCTTCAAACGGCATTGAGCGACGTGGAACTGGCCTACCAGAACCTCGAATCCGTCGAGCTGGGCGTGACCACGATTGATCATTACTTCGACACGCTGGGCGGTATTTCCCGCGCTGTGAAGCGCGCGCGCGGTGGCGAAGAGGCCGCGATTTACATCTCCGACACGACGCGGGGCGCGGGCAAGGTGCGCACACTGGCCGATCAGGTGTCGCTCGAATCCCGCTCCCGCGCGCTTAATCCGAAATTCCACGAGGCGCTCTTGAGCCACGGGGCCGAAGGTGTGCGACAGATTGAAAGCGCTCTGACCAACACGATGGGCTGGTCCGCCACAACCGGTCAGGTCGAGCCTTGGGTCTATAAGCGGATGTCAGAGACCTTCATCCTCGACGACGAGATGCGCGCGCGCTTGGCAGAGCTTAACCCCACCGCGTCGGTCCGCATGGCAAACCGCCTATTGGAAGCGCATGACCGCGCCTATTGGCAGCCTGACGATGCAACGCTCGATGCGCTGCGCGAGGCCGCAGATTCACTCGAAGACCGGCTAGAGGGAGTGGCAGCCGAATGACCGCCACGCCGCGACACGAAAGGAAATCCAAATGAGTCCGCGCGACGACATACCCCGCCTGAAGGGACAAGACGGCGAAGGATCCGTGCAGGTCCATCAGGATCCCACAACCAAGATCGAAGGTGCGAAGGTGTTCTCGGTCTACGGTAAGGGTGGCATCGGGAAATCCACAACATCCTCGAACCTGTCGGCCGCTTTCGCCTCTATGGGAAAGAAGGTGCTGCAGATCGGGTGCGACCCGAAGCATGACAGCACCTTCACCCTGACGGGGCGTTTGCAGGAAACCGTAATCGACGTGCTCAAGGAGGTCGATTTCCACCCCGAAGAGCTGCGGCCCGAGGATTTCGTGGCCGAAGGCTGGGGCGGCGTGCAATGTGTCGAGGCGGGCGGTCCGCCCGCGGGCACGGGCTGCGGCGGTTACGTAGTTGGCCAAACCGTTAAACTGCTGAAACAGCACCACATGCTAGATTCCACGGATGTGGTAATCTTTGATGTGCTGGGCGACGTGGTCTGCGGCGGCTTTGCCGCACCGCTCCAACATGCCGACCGCGCGCTGATCGTGACCGCCAATGATTTTGACTCGATTTATGCCATGAACCGGATCATCGCCGCCGTTCAGGCCAAGTCCAAAAACTACAATGTCCGCCTCGCGGGTTGCGTGGCCAATCGGTCAGAGACCACGGAAGAGGTGGACAAGTTCTGCGATGTCGTGGGCTTCAAGCGGATCTCGCATATGCCCGCCGTCGATGCCATTCGCCGCTCGCGTCTGAAAAAGAAAACGCTCTTCGAAATGGAAGACGAGGAAGACATCCTTCATTGCCGCGCAGAATATGTCCGGCTGGCCCAAACCCTTTGGAACGGAACCGAGCCGCTGGCGCCTGCCCCCCTGCCTGATCGCGAGATCTTTGAACTATTAGGGTTTGACTGATGAGCTATGATCGCACCCGCGCACGGGTCGAGGATTATTTCGACCGGACCGCGACCCGGACATGGGAGAGGTTGACGTCAGATGCGCCAGTCTCCCGTATCCGGCAAACGGTCCGTGCCGGTCGCGATGATATGCGCGAGCTCTTGCTCTCTCGCCTACCCCGCGACCTGACGGGCCGCCGGGTGCTCGATGCGGGTTGCGGGGCCGGTCAGATGACTGCGGAGCTAGCGCTGCGCGGGGCCGAGGTTGTGGCGGCCGATATCTCTCCCTCTCTGATAGAGGTTGCTCGCGACCGTCTGCCGGAGCGGCTGTGCAATCAGGTCACATTCCATGCCGGTGACATGCTGGATGAGGGCCTAGGACGCTTCGACCACGTCGTGGCCATGGATAGCCTGATCTACTACACGAAGGAAGACATTGCCGCCGCGATCGGCACCCTTGGATCCAGGGCGCGTGAGAACATTGTCTTTACCATTGCGCCGCGCACCCGTGCGCTGATGGCGATGTGGTATGCGGGCAAGATCTTTCCACGTAGCGACCGCTCGCCGGTGATGATACCGCAGGCGCCAGCCGAATTGGCGCTGGTCCTGAGCCGCCTCGGCAGGGACGGCGCGCTCTATTCGCTGGGGCGCATCACCTCGGGCTTCTACATTAGCGCGGCCATGGAGTGGCGCAGATGAGAGGTGAGGCGCTCAAATCCCTGAGCCTGAAGGCCTTGCCGTTTGCAGATGCCGCGAGCGAGGGGCTCCCGATGGGGCAACTTCTGCGCCTCTCGCTCTTTCAGGTCTCGGTGGGTATGGCCACGGTGATGCTGCTGGGCGCGCTCAACCGCGTGATGATCGTCGAGCTGTCCGTTCCGGCCACGATCGTCGCCGTGATGATCGCTTTGCCGGTTCTGATTGCGCCGTTCCGGACGCTTCTGGGCTATCGCTCTGATACCTACCGCAGCGCCATCGGGTGGAAGCGGGTGCCTTACCTTTGGTTCGGCTCACTCTGGCAGATGGGCGGGCTGGCGGTGATGCCCTTCGCCCTTCTGGTGCTGTCGGGTCAACAGGTCGTGGGCCCCACCTGGGCCGGCGAAGTGCTGGCCGCGGTCGCCTTCCTGATGACGGGTCTCGGTTTGCACATGACACAGACCGCAGGTCTGGCCCTGGCCACCGACCGCGCTGATGAGACAACGCGACCCCGCGTTGTGGCGCTCCTATACGTGATGTTCCTGCTGGGTATGGGCGTCTCGGCCATTCTGATCGGCTGGCTGCTGCGCGATTTCAACGAGATCCAGCTCATTCGTGTCGTTCAGGGCGCGGCGCTTGCGGGCATTGTGCTCAACCTCATCGCGCTCTGGAAACAGGAAAAGGTGCGCCCGATGAGCCAGGCAGAGCGCGCTGCCCCCCGTCCAC
>JBCCNY010000337.1:0-3888 GCA_039025595.1 Pseudomonadota bacterium
GAACGCGTTCATTCGCTCATCGAGCTCGCGCGCCGCCATCTGGCCATGGGCGACCACGACGCTGACTTCAGGCACCTGAGTTTTGAGGAACTCCTCGATCTCGGGAATGTCGGTGATGCGCGGGACGACGAAAAAGCTCTGGCCCCCGCGGTAATGCTCGCGCAGCAGAGCCTCACGCAGAGTGACCGGATCAAACTCGCTCACATAGGTCCGGATTGACAACCGGTCTACCGGCGGCGTGCCGATGATCGACAGATCACGAACCCCCGAGAGGCTCAGTTGCAGCGTGCGCGGGATCGGCGTGGCGGTCAGCGTGAGGACATGCACCTCCGAGCGCAGGTTCTTCAGCCGTTCCTTATGCGCCACACCAAAGCGCTGTTCCTCGTCGATCACCAAGAGGCCCAGATCCTTGAACTTGATGGCCTTGGCCAGCAGCGCATGCGTTCCAACGACAATATCGACGGTCCCGTCAGCAAGACCTGCACGGATGCGCGTGGCCTCGGCGGCAGGCACGAACCGCGACAGGGGGCGCACGGTGACCGGAAAACCGCGAAAGCGTTCGGCAAAGCTCTTGTAATGCTGGCGCGCCAGCAGCGTCGTGGGCGCAATCACTGCGACCTGCTGGCCGGTCATGGCGGCAACGAAGGCCGCGCGCATTGCCACTTCGGTCTTGCCGAAGCCCACATCGCCGCAAATCAGCCGGTCCATCGGTCGGCCGCTTTCCAGATCGGCCATGACATCCTCGATCGCGCGCAGCTGATCATCGGTTTCCTGATAAGGAAAGCGGGCGGAAAATGCCTCCCAGGCGTGGTGCTCAGCCTCAAGCACCGGCGCTTTGCGCAAGGCGCGTTCGGCGGCGATCCGGATCAGCCGATCGGCCATTTCCCGGATGCGCTCTTTTAGCTTTGCCTTCTTGGCTTGCCAGGCGCCCCCACCGAGACGGTCGAGCAATCCTTCCTCATGGCCGTAGCGGCTCAGAAGCTCGATATTCTCAACCGGCAGGTAAAGTTTGGCCTGCTCGGCATATTCGAGCGACAGACATTCATGTGCCGCGCCCGCGGCGGCCACGACCTCCAGCCCGTGATAGCGCCCGATGCCGTGATCGACATGGACAACCAGATCGCCTGCGCTGAGGCTTTGGGCCTCCGACAGAAAATTCTCGGCACGCCTGCGCTTCTGGGGCGCTCGAATGAGCCGGTCGCCCAGAATGTCCTGCTCTGCTATGACCGTCAGGCCCGGCGCCTCGAACCCGCTCTCCAGCGCCCAGACCACCAGATGAAGCCCGCGCTTTCCAAGATCTGCGGCGCGGCGCACAGTGACTGCGCCCAAGAGCCCCTCATCCTCAACCAGGCCCTCCAGCCGTGTCCGAGCACCCTCGGAATAGGCCGCGATCACCACCGGCGCCTCTGCTGCTTTCGCCTCAATATGCCCTTTCAGAGCACTGAAAAGGTTTATCTTTTCTTGTTGTCTCTCTGGGGCAAAGTTACGACCCACGCGGCCCGACGCATCAATCACGCCTGGACCGGGGGCCTGCGCTAAAGGCGAAAAGCTGAGGACACGACGATCCGCCAGTGCTGCCCCCCACGCTGCGTCATCGAGATAGAGCTGCTCTGGCGAAAGCGCCTTGGCGTGCATCTCGGCACCCATTCCGCGTTGATTGGCAGCATGGCGGCGCGCCTCAAACTGATCGACCACGCTTTCCCAACGCGCCGTGCGGACGGCATCCATCTGATCGTCAAGCGTCACCGACATATTCGGCAAATAATCAAACAGCGTCTCAAGTTGGTCGTGAAAGAGTGGCAACCAATGCTCCATCCCGGCATGTTTGCGTCCGGCGCTCACCGCCTCATAGAGCGCGTCATCACTGCCACTTGCGCCGAATTCGATCCGGTAGTTTTGACGAAACCGCGTGATCGCCGCCTCATCGAGTATCACTTCGCTGACCGGAGCGAGGTCAACAGCCTCCAACCTGTCGGTTGTCCGCTGCGTGACGGGATCAAACCGCCGGATCCCATCGAGGACATCTCCGAACAGATCGAGCCTGACCGGTCCGGTATCGCCCGGTGGATAGATATCGATGATGCCGCCCCGCACGGCATAATCACCGGGCTCCATCACGGTGGGCGCCTGGCTAAAGCCCATGCGCACCAGAAACAGTCTCAGCGCCTCTTCATCAACCTGATAGCCGACGCGAGCCGAAAAAGCGGCATCCCGCAGGATCTCGCGACCGGGCACGCGCTGCGTGACAGCGTTAAGCGTGCTCAACAGAACGAATTGCTGTGGCGCACCATGCACCAGAGCGGCGAGCGTCGACATCCGAGCCGCAGCAATATCGGCATTGGGCGACACACGATCATAGGGCAAGCAATCCCATCCCGGAAACCGCAGAACCGGCACGTGCGGCCCGAAAAACGCCAGCGCGTCCGCCATGGCCTGAAGACGTTTGTCATCGCGCGCCACATGCAGAACCGGGCGACTGTGGCGCGCGACTTCATCTAGCACCAACCGCGCGTCGAACCCTTCGGGTGCGCCGCCGACGCGAACGAGACCCGTCGCGACTGCAGAGACCGGCTTCGCTTCAGCCACCAAAAGTACCGCTGGTATAATTCTGCAACATGCCCCAAACGGCAGTTACGAATATCGATACAAGTCCAATCGCTTGCGTGACGATCCGATGACGGAAAAGACGCCGGTAAAGCGCCTCACCCATCAGTCCGTCGCGACGGATCACACGGGCGCTGCGGACCGATAACAAGCCAAGAACAGTAAGCGGCAGAGCCAGCAGAAAAACAGCCTGCGAAAACTCATTGCCATAGAAAAACCCAAGTAAAACAAGCATGGTCAACGAAAAACACACCACAGCACACAAAAACAAACCCACCTCATCACTGATGAGAAGGATCCGGTTGCAATTCACGCGCACCAGATCGTGCAGATCCTCGAGTGTTTGCTCCTCTTCGCGCCGACGTGCGCGCACGACCATATCCCATGGCACGCCAAGCACCCAGTGGCTGACCGATGACCAAAGAACAGCAAGCATGATCCAGAACCACAGGTTGCTGAAACTGCGCATGTCGATGAGTTCAAAAATTGTGTCAAAGAGGTCCAAAGCCGGGAACCCGCTCGCAAGTGAGCGTTTCCTTTAGCCTTCCTGTCTGAGGAATCCTACCCCCGTTTGATGGACTGTTGGCTGCCGGTCTTTGAGCCAGCTCTTGAGGCATCGCGCGTTCCATGTCACTGCTTCCAACGATTTTTAGCGATCGGGACATCCAGCATGAGCTCTCCGCCACTCCCCCCGTACCCCGCCGACTTTCCGACCACACGGCTGCGCCGGGTGCGCCAGTCACCCGCCATCCGCGCACTGGTAGCAGAGAATGGGTTGAACCCGCGCGATCTGATCTGGCCTGTTTTCGTGCGCGAAGGCGAAGATGTGGAAGAGTCGGTTCCCTCGATGCCGGGGGTCACACGTCGCAGCGTGGATCGGGTAGTCGACGCTGCGCGGCAGGCTCAAGATCTCGGGATACCGGCGATCTGTCTCTTTCCTTACACGTCCGCTGAGAACCGGACGGAGGATTGCGCGGAGGCATGGAACCCCGACAATCTTTCCAATCGCGCCACCCGCGCAATCAAGGCAGCGGTGCCCGACATCCTTGTGATGACGGATGTCGCGCTCGACCCTTATTCCGATACCGGTCATGACGGGTTTGTCGTGGACGGAAAGATCATCAACGATGAGAGCGTTGAAGCGCTTGTCAGACAGGCGCTCAGTCAGGCTGAAGCCGGGGTCGACATTATCGGTCCGTCCGACATGATGGATGGACGGATCGGCGCCATTCGCATGGCGCTCGAAGAGGCGGGGCATCGCGACGTTATGATTTTGAGCTATGC
>JBCCNY010000338.1:0-3886 GCA_039025595.1 Pseudomonadota bacterium
ATCTCAGCGAAACGGAAGGCAAGTTGGGGCTCGACGCGCTTTTGTCCCCCGCCATCCACTACGCCGAAGCGGGCATACCCATCGCGCCACGCGTCGCGCTTGATCTGGCCGCGGATACCGAAACCTTGCAGGGCAGCGCCATCCATCGCTACAGCAAAGCCGGCAAACCCTTTGAAACGGGCGATCTGTTTCGCAGCACCGAACAGGCAGATGTCTTGCGCCGGATTGCCCGGCATGGTCGCGATGCCTTCTACACCGGCGAAGTGGCGGACGACATGCTGGCCGCCTTGCGCGCGCGCGGAGGCGTTCACACGGCCGAGGATTTCACCGAGGCGAGGTGCACTCGCGCTCAACCCATCTCAGGCCGCTATCGCGACTTCGAGATTTTGGAACATCCGCCCAACGGGCAAGGAGCGGCCGCGATCCTGCTACTCAATATCTTGAAACATTTTGATCTGGCTGGAATGGACCCACTTGGACCGGAACGAGCGCATATCGAAGCGGAAGCCACAAAACTAGCCTATGATGCTCGCAACAGGATCATAGCCGATCCCGATCACACAGCGCGTCTGGCGCATCTGCTCGCCCCGGAAACGGCAGCCTCTCTGGCTGGTCTCATTTCACCCAAAACAGTGGGGGCCGATCCCGCCAAAACTACCGAAGCCGTACATAAAGAGACCGTGTACATAACCGTCGTGGATCGCGATCGTATGGTCGTGTCGCTAATTTACTCAATTTTTCATGGGTTTGGCTCTGGGATCGCCTCCGATAAATTCGGCGTTCTGCTGCATAATCGGGGCGCCGGTTTCACACTTCAAGAAAATCACCCCAACGAGTTGAGCGGCGGAAAGCGACCGATGCACACGATCATTCCCGGCATGCTGGCCGAGGGCGATCGCGTGACAGTGCCGTTCGGCGTTATGGGCGGGCAGTATCAGTCTTGTGGTCATGCCAGATTTGTCACCAATCTGACGGATTTCGGGATGGACCTGCAAACCGCGTTAGATGCGCCTCGGCTGTTCCCGGAAGCGGGCGAGCTACGCGTTGAATCTGGCTTTCCCGATGAAACCCGTCAGGCTTTGAAAGATCTGGGCCACAATGTGGTGGCACCCGCCGAACCGATCGGCGGCGCGCAAGCCATTCGGATCAGACCAGATGGAGTCCTCGAAGGCGCATCCGATCCGCGCAAGGACGGTTGCGCTTTGGGTTACTGACGCAACACGCGGGCTTTTTAAATCAGTTCAACTGGAAGTGAAGCGGATACCCGCCATCTTGGAACGGCCCGAACAAATCGTCGATATCGGGATGATCAACGGGCTCGCCTGAGCGATCCGCGACAAGGTTTTGTTCGCTGACATAAGCTACATAATAAGTCTGATCGTTTTCAGCCAACAAATGATAAAATGGCTGGTCTTTGACGGGACGGCTGTCCTCGGGAATGGCGTCGTACCATTCCTCTGTATTGGAAAATTGCGGATCCACGTCAAAAATAACACCCCGAAACGGGTGTTTGCGGTGGCGCACGACCTGTCCCAAATGATATTTTGCGTTCGTCTTCAGCATCATATTCGCCCCTCGCGGGGACCCTAGCGCGATCAGGCCTACCTTGTCGAATCTCTCTGGCCATTGTCCAGGAAACAGTTTGTCGGGTCGCATACAACAGTGAACCCAGACGTCTAACCGTAAATCGACGATGAAATTTGGAATCCATCATTTTCAGCATTCTTTTTTTTCGCTATTCTTTAAAAAAACAACATCGAGTGAGGCCCATGAGCAGAGGCTTAACCACCATTTTATTGATTGTGTGCGCGTTCACCCTGGTCGCATGCGGCAGCCGCAATGCCGGGCAGCCGCCCGACAATCTGGATAACGCCTGCGCAATTGTTGCGCAGAAACCCAAGTATCTGCGCGCCCTGAAGAGCACCGAACGCCGCTGGGGCGTGCCTGTTCCAGTGCTGATGGCCACGATCTATCAGGAAAGCAGATTTGACAGCGAAGCGCGCACGCCATTTCGATGGACGCTTGGCGTAATTCCCATGGGACGGGTCAGCTCAGCCTATGGCTACAGCCAGGCCTTGGATGGGACATGGGACGAATACAAAAAAGACCAAAACAATCGGCGCGCGCGTCGCAATGACATCCGCGACGCCACGGATTTTATGGGGTGGTATATGTCGGAAACCGAGGAAAAACTGGGCATTCCGCTATCCGATGCGCGCAATCAGTACCTTGCCTATCACGAGGGCCGCGCGGGGTTTTCGCGGGGCAGCCACAATTCGAAATCCTGGTTGGTCCGAGTCGCGGGTGAGGTGGATCAACGCGCCGATGTCTATGCCGCGCAACTCAGTTCATGCGGCCGCGCCTGAGATCCGACCTGAATATTGTCCTGAGTTCTTAGCAGCAGACTAGGTTTGGTCGTTTTCTGGCAGATCAGTGCGACCTAGCGTTCCGGGCGCTCGACACCGACACCGGGGATCTCAAACTGGTCATTGTCGACGCTCACGTCTTTGGTCAAGGTTCCAAGCACCACGGTTGTGCGCCCGCCTTCGGCGTTATTGATAACCCATTGCCTGAGTTCGACCGGCTCGCCCGAGAATATCAATTCGATACTGCCGTATTCGGGATTGTCGGGGTCCTCGGCCCGCACCGTCGTGGTCGTCCCGTCACTGGCATGACCCGTCACCATACGGGCACGGGTGAAATCGACGTTCCGCGCAAGTATGATCTTGAGCGGTGTGCGGTGCAACGGATAGGCCTCAGGCCCGGTATTGGATTTGCCATCTATGATACCGACACGCGTGCCATCGGCAATCACCAACACCTCAGCCGGCGGATCATACTCGAACCGCATCCGCCCGGGACGTTTAAGAACAAGCTGTCCGGTGCTGGTCGTGCCGTCTTCGTTAAGTTGCGTAAAACGGCCTTCCGCGGTTGTGAAGGAATTCAGATAGGCAGAAATTTCGCCAAGAGACAGCTTGTCTGCCAGCGATGGTGACGCAAGCCCCCAGAGTATCGCAGATAAAACCAGACAGCGCGCGGATCGCATGTTTTGTTCCTCCGTTGCATCGCTAGAAATAGGCGTGATGCCGAGCATATGCGAGAGCAAGACGAGAGAATCAGGCGTCTTTTGGCCAAAACCGCGGGCCAACGGAACGCAAACGAAGGCAATTAATTGCCGAGCGCAGATGTTCGACAATCGCAAAAAAGTGATTTAGCCGCATTTTTGGGCAAATGCCCGCTTACGCAGGCCGTATGCCGCTTGATCCTTGGTTTCAAACGAAATTGTTAGTGGACCTCAGAATTCTATGCGCCATTTCGGTCGCTGCATAAGTACGGAGTGGATGGGTGACTTACATGCGGGCTAACCATGAAGGGGCTGCGGCAGACGCAACCGTAGCATCAATAGATGTGACGACGGGAGAACAGCCGGTGCGCTTGGACCGATATGGGTCAGGGCAACGAACAATCGCGCGCCGACGCAAATTTGTACTGGCTCTCAACGGTGTGACGATCGCTATGCTCTTCGCGGCGATGACGTATTTTTTGTCTTATGGCGGGCTGCTTTGGATTGAATGGGCGATGCTTGCGGCCTATGCGGTGACCTTGCCCTGGCTGTCGATCGGGCTTTGGAACAGCGTCATCGGCCTGATCCTCGACCTGCGTTTTGGCAACAATGCAGCCACAGTTGTCACGCCAGCCCTCGCGCGCATCAACGGGACTGAACGGATCACGTCTCGCATCGCGGTTGTGATGCCTTTACGTAACGAAGAACCAGAAGCGTCCCTTACCAGACTACGGCAGTTGCAATTGGAACTGGCCCGCACCCCCTGGGCTGCGCATTTCGACTATCATGTGCTCAGCGATACCGATGTTGCCACCATCGCTC
>JBCCNY010000339.1:0-3859 GCA_039025595.1 Pseudomonadota bacterium
GTTTTCTGTCTCCACCGTGACGTCCTCGCGTTTAAGTTTACGTCGCAACGCATTGTGATTGCTCAACGATCCGTTATGCACAAGACATTGATCCGGGCCAGTTGAAAACGGATGTGCGCCCAAAGTGGTCACCGCGCTTTCGGTCGCCATCCGTGTATGGCCGATGCCGTGCGAGCCGCGCAAATGGGGAATGGCGAAGCGACGTGCCACATCGCCGGGCAAACCCACCTCTTTGTAAATCTCGATCGCCTCTCCGGCGCTCATGATCCGAAGAGCAGGATAGTCTTTCTTGATCACGCTCCTCGCGTCGGCCAGTTTCTCCTCCGCGAGATCAATCACTGCGTGGGTGTCGATCACGCTGACCGTCACATCGACGTCGAGCTTCTGTTCAAGCGCCTTTTCCAAGCCTTTGAAAAGTTTCGGGTTGTCAGACTGAACTGTCAGCTTGGCGTGGCTGGGTCGATCGCTGCGATAAACCGCGATTCCAGCGCTGTCTGGTCCACGATCCGACATCGTGATCAGCATCTCGGTAAGCAATTCACCAAGCCGGGGTTCCAACGCTTTATCCTTGATAAACAGACCTACGATGCCGCACATACCACGCCCTCCGCTCAGCTTGATCCAGACCTAGCGCGACGGAAGAGAAGTTTCAATAGATGAAGAAATATTTCACTAGGTGAAACTCATCCATCGCCTTGAGGATAGGAAATAATCGCAAGATAGCGGGCTGGGAGAACAAGTAACTCCTCAGGCCCATGCGGGGCATCGGCATCAAAAAACAGACTGTCACCCGATTTTAGATGAAAGACCTGATCGCCATGGCGGTAGCGCACCTCCCCCTCCAACATATAGATCAGCTCAATACCGTCATGCTGAAAGGTGGGAAACACATCCGAGTCTGCTGTGAGCGTGATCAGGTAAGGCTCGCCCACGACCCCCGATGTGTTGCTCGGCAAATGGCCCAACAGACGATATTGGTGCCCGGCCCGCGTGCCCGCGCGCTCGATCTCCACCGCCTCTCCGGCGCGCACAAAAGACGCACCGCGCGCCTCTTCGAACCGACGGAAGAAAGCGGTGATGGGCACGTTCAGCGCATCTGATAGCGCTGATAAGGTGCTGAGGGATGGAGAGGTCAGGCCATTTTCGATCTTCGACAGCATGCCAGCGGACAGACCCGTCCCGGACGATAGCTCTGCAACCGTCATCGCACGGCTTTTGCGGAACTCGCGCACAGCGCGACCAATCGCCGTCTCCAGGTCATTTTCGCTGCTTTCACGCAGCTTGTGGGGGTCTTGAGTCAGGTTCACGGGCGCTGCCTTTTTCAACACACGAGCGATGGTGACAACAACATCGCTCAAGCGCAAGCCGTAGCAGATCAGGTCCCGTTCACTCCGTCTTTGGGGCGCGGACGGGGATCAAATGAACCAAAATAGCCCCGAATAGACCACAAATCCGGCAGGTAAACGCCATTTACACCAGATTAGATCACGATGGTCGGGGCAAAAAACGAACCACGTAACAGACCGCCCACAGGCCAGACCATGCAAACACAAACACAGCCACAAGCGCCATCCCCCAGCGCGCAACAAAACCACGAAAAGACCGCTACAACGCTTACGGAGCGGGAAAAATCTCCCACACCCGAACCCACATCGTTCACCTTCGACGATTTCGCCTCGATCTAGACTCGGGCGAATAGCCGGCGTTAACCGACCAGTTCGAGGCCCGCGAAGAAGTATGCGATCTCGACCGCCGCCGTTTCAGGCGCGTCAGACCCATGGACAGAATTCTCGCCCACGGATTCGGCAAACTCGGCACGCACGGTGCCCGGTGCCGCGTCAGACGGGTTGGTGGCGCCCATCACTTCCCGGTTTTTGGCGATCGCGCCCTCGCCTTCCAGCACTTGAACGACGACCGGCTCAGACGCCATAAACTCGCACAATTCATCGTAGAACGGCCGCTCGGCATGGACGGCATAGAACACACCCGCTTGGGCCTTGGTCAGTTGAATGCGCTTTTGCGCCACGATGCGTAATCCGGCTTCTTCGAATTTCGCGTTGATCTTGCCGGTCAGATTGCGCTTCGTCGCGTCGGGTTTGATGATACTGAGCGTGCGTTCGACAGCCATGAAAGCCTCTTTTATCAGGTTGGTGGAGAGCCCAGCAGGCCCACCCTCTAGGTTGCTGCGCGCCGCCTATCACGCAGCGCGTGGCGGCGCAAACCGTATCGGCATGCCCGATATCATTTACCTTGACCTTCTTTCGGCAAGGCGGCATCGATGCTGAAATTCGCCGGTCAGAAAGGCGAATGGGCAGCAAAAGATGGTGGGACAATGGCCGAATTTCACTTTGTACGAGATTACGTAAAACTCGTTCGGAAACTGAAACGACGATACCCCATCGACGAGGCGATGAGCCGCGCGGTCGGCGGCGATTACGAACGGATCTCCGACATCGCCAGTGATATCCTCGTGGAAGCCGGGCTGAAAGATGGGCAGAACCTGTTTGATTTCGGCTGCGGGTCTGGTCGCGTTGCCACCGGCGTCGCCAAGAAAGTGCAACTGGACAAGTATCTGGGCGTCGACATTGTCAAAGATCTGCTGAGTTACGCGGACTCAAAGACACCGGCCAACTACCAATACAAGCTTAACCGGTCTTTCACGTTGCCAGCTGACGACGCAACTTTCGACATGGTTTGTGCGTTCAGTGTCGTAACACACCTCCTTCATCATGAAAGTTATCTGTATTTCTGTGAGATAGAGCGCATTCTTAAACCAGGCGGCACCGCTGTGATTTCGTTTCTGGAGCTGGCCGAGCCCGCCCATTGGGAGATTTTCAACGCCACGGCTGTGCAGACAAGCCGCTCCAAGATGCCGCATCTGAACGCTTTCACGGAAAGAAACCAGCTGGAAATCATGGGCAAGCATGCCGGGCTGGGAACGCGCGGCTTCATCGATGGCACCGCCCCGATAAACGGGAAAACAGCACTTGGGCAGTCGGTCATTATCCTGAGCAAAGGCGGCGCGTAAAAACGCACCGCTAGAGACAAGCAACGCGAAGCTGAGTCACTCCACGCCTTCCGCGCTGCACACCGTTATGCTAACCGCTGCGCTATGTTGCGTATCGACACAATCAGCTATGCGATTGCCGGGCGCCCCCTGCTGGAAGGGGCGTCGGCGGTCATTCCTGCTGGCCACAAGGTGGGCATTGTCGGGCGCAACGGGACCGGCAAGACAACGCTTTTTCGCCTGATCCGCGGGGAGCTGCCGCTTGATTCCGGAGATATTGCATTGCCAGAGAGGGCCCGCATCGGTGGCGTTGATCAGGAAGTTCCTGGGAGCGAGACATCGCTTCTGGACACGGTTCTGGCGGCTGATACCGAGCGTGCGACCCTTCTCGAAGAAGCGACGCAGGCCACGGATCCCGACAGGATTGCCGAAGTGCAAACGCGACTGGCCGATATCGACGCCTGGAGCGGCGAGGCGCGGGCCGCGACGATCCTCAAGGGGCTGGGCTTTACCGATGACGAGCAGGCAATGCCGTGCTCGGCTTTTTCGGGCGGCTGGCGGATGCGGGTCGCTCTGGCGGGCGTGCTCTTTGCCGCGCCGGATCTTCTGCTCCTCGACGAGCCGACCAACTATCTCGATCTGGAAGGCGCGCTCTGGCTGGAAAGCTATCTGGCGCGTTACCCGCATACCGTTTTGATCATCAGCCATGATCGCGGATTGCTCAATCGCGCGGTGGGCTCGATCCTCCATCTGGAGGACCGCAAGCTCACGCTCTACCAGGTGCCTTACGATCAGTTTGCGCAAACCCGTGCCGCGCGGCTTGCAACAGCGGAGGCCGAGGCGCGCAAACAA
>JBCCNY010000340.1:0-3847 GCA_039025595.1 Pseudomonadota bacterium
CGTGCAATGGGCGATCAATCCTGAAGACGGGCGCATGGTCGTCATCGAGATGAACCCGCGCGTCAGCCGCTCTTCCGCGTTGGCGTCCAAGGCGACAGGTTTCCCGATTGCCAAGATCGCCGCGAAATTGGCAGTGGGCTACACGCTCGATGAGCTCGACAACGATATTACCAAAGTGACCCCAGCCAGTTTCGAGCCCACGATCGATTACGTCGTCACGAAAATCCCGCGCTTCGCCTTCGAGAAATTTCCCGGCTCCAAGCCGGAACTCACCACCGCGATGAAATCCGTGGGCGAGGCGATGGCCATTGGCCGCACCATTCACGAAAGCCTGCAAAAAGCGCTCGCGTCGATGGAAACCGGCCTCACCGGCTTTGATGAGGTCGAGATCGAAGGCGCGCCGGACAAAGCGGCGGTGGTGAAGGCGATCAGCCAGCAAACGCCCGACCGGTTGCGCACTATCGCGCAAGCCATGCGCCACGGGCTGAGCGATGACGAGATTTTCCTCGCCACCAAGTTCGACCCCTGGTTTCTGGCCCGGATTCGCGAAATCGTCGACGCCGAAGCGCAGGTGCGCGAGACCAGCCTGCCGCGGGATGCGAACGCGCTGCGCAAGTTGAAAATACTGGGCTTCACCGATGCGCGGTTGGCCAAACTGACAGGATTTTCAGAGACCGATATCCGCCGTGCGCGGCGCGAGGCGGGGGTAAGCGCGGTGTTCAAACGCATCGATACCTGTGCGGCCGAATTTGAGGCGCAGACACCCTACATGTATTCAACCTATGAAGTGCCGATGATGGGCGAGGTCGAATGCGAGGCGCGCCCCTCGAACCGCAACAAGGTGGTGATCCTCGGTGGCGGTCCCAATCGCATCGGTCAGGGCATCGAGTTTGACTATTGTTGCTGTCATGCCTGTTTCGCGCTGAGTGCCTCGGGCTATGAAACGATCATGATCAATTGTAATCCCGAAACGGTCAGCACCGATTATGACACGTCAGACCGTCTCTATTTTGAACCACTGACGCTCGAACACGTCCTAGAAATCCTAGAAAAGGAGCTTGAGAACGGCACGCTTCATGGCGTGATCGTCCAATTTGGCGGACAGACCCCCTTGAAGCTTGCCCGCGCGCTGGAGGCCGAGGGGATCCCGATCCTTGGCACGTCTCCCGACGCGATTGATCTGGCCGAAGATCGCGAGCGCTTTCAGGCGCTGGTCAACCAGCTGGGTCTCAAGCAACCGAAAAACGGCATTGCCTCCACTGAGGCGCAAGCGCGCGATATCGCCGAGACAATCGGTTTCCCACTGGTGATCCGACCCTCCTATGTTCTGGGCGGTCGCGCGATGGAAATCGTGCGGGATATGGGCCAGCTGGAGCGTTACATGGGCGAGGCGGTCGTTGTCTCGGGCGACAGCCCGGTTCTGCTCGACGGTTATCTCTCCGGTGCGATCGAATGCGATGTGGACGCGCTCTGCGATGGCACTCAGGTGCATGTGGCAGGCATTCTGCAACATATCGAAGAGGCCGGTGTACATTCGGGCGACAGCGCCTGCTCGCTGCCGCCGCATACTTTATCACCAGAGATCATCGCAGAGATCGAACGCCAGACCGAGGCCCTCGCGCTCGCGCTCAAGGTACGTGGGCTCATGAATGTACAGTTTGCGGTTCAGGGCGAGACGATCTACCTCATCGAGGTGAACCCTCGGGCTTCTCGCACCGTGCCCTTTGTGGCCAAAGCTACCGATAGTGCCATCGCGTCGATCGCCGCACGACTGATGTCAGGCGAGATGCTGGACGCCTTCCCGCATCGTGGGGCCTACCCGGCCGATGCAAAACCCGGGACCATGCCAATGGCCGATCAGATGACGCTCGCGCATCCCGCCATGCCATGGTTTTCGGTCAAAGAAGCCGTCATGCCCTTTGCCCGGTTCCCGGGCGTCGACACGATTCTGGGGCCAGAAATGCGCTCCACCGGCGAAGTCATGGGCTGGGACGTATCGTTCGCGCGCGCCTTTCTTAAGGCGCAGATGGGAGCCGGCACGCAATTGCCCGATGGCGGCAAGGTGTTCTTCTCGATCAAGGATGACGACAAAACGCAGCAGTTGGTCGACACCGCGCGCCACCTCGTCGACCTTGGATTTGCCATAGTCGCCACGCGGGGAACGGCCGCATTTCTTGAAGGGCATGAAATCGCCTGCGAGGTTGTCAACAAGGTGCATGAAGGACGTCCTGACGTAGTGGACATGCTCAAGGATGGGGCGATTCATCTGGTTATGAACACAACAGAAGGCGTGCAGGCCGTCGAGGATAGCCGTGAAATCCGCTCTGTGGCGCTCTTTGACAAGATCCCCTATTACACGACCGCCTCAGCCGCACATGCCGCCGCGCTGGCGATGAAAGCCAAACAAGAAGGTGAACTTGTTGTTATGCCGCTACAGGGGTAGGACTGGGGATCTGATCGAGCCTGCCGGAGAGACATTTAAATATTTGTATTTAAACGTTTTATTTAGTTATCCACAAGGCATGTTCGTTCGCGATTCCGGCCATGCAAAAAATGCATAGACTTTTGTTCCGAAAAACATTGCACGAAGAAGAAAATCGCTTAGATGACGAGTATCGGAAATGATAGTCGACGTGCAACACAGACCGAAGGAGGCCCACATGACACGCGATGAATTGAACCGCGAACTACGCATGCACAGCGCCACTTGGCAGTCGGTTTTGCTGGTATACGGCGTGCTTGTTGGGACACTCGTGTTTTCGGCGATGGCTGTCATCGCCTGAAAAGGACGATTGTGCACGCTTCGTTGAATTCGGGGCATTCAAAAAGTGTTAACGCGCATCGGGTAATGGTTGCGCGTTTTAAGTTTCCGAGGGATGCCAATTATGAACAAAGATCAATTGATTCGAGAAATGCGCGAGCAGGCCGGCAGCTGGCAAGCGATCGCGCTGGTCTATGTCGGCATAATCGCTGTCATGGTTTTGACCGGCATGGCGATTACCGGCTGAGCCGCGTCTGTGAAAGCGCAACGGACAGGCTAGGGCAGAAAAAAGGATCGTTGATCCTCTAGAATGCTCCCGAAATCCGCAGTCTAACTCAACCAAACGCGCCATGGTCGTCACAAGCCCTGCGGCGGGTTTATCATTCTAAAGACTGCAACGAGGGCCGTTGCAGTACGTTTTACGGCAAGAGGTTGAATGGCTTTTTTGCCGACAGAGCCGCCTTAAAATTCTCCATCGAGAATAGCTTTTACGATTGTTCTTGAAGCCAGCTCGTGAAAAATCTGGCAGCCCCCGATACAACCACATTGTTTGGTCGAAACAAGAAATACCCATAGTCGGCGAGCTCCAAGTCAGATAATCGAAAGAGCTTAGCGTTCTTCATCTCATCGGTGACCAAGCAATCCATCAGTGCCAGGCCCTGACCGTTGATCACCGCTTGGACCCTGACATTGGGATCAGGCGTTACAACCGCCTCACTTCGACGCTGTGGGGATAGTTCAGCGATGTTCAGCCACTCGGACCAAGCGTTGCTGTCGTCACGATCTCTGAGCAATGGGAATTCGGAGATCGCATGGTGAATTCCTTCGGACTTGACCACCTTGGCCGCATCTTTGTTCCCGACCGGAAAGGCTGGCGCAGCCATGAACGGAATAACAGTACCTTCGCCCCAGTCCCCTTTGCCCCATCTGATCGCAACGTCGATGTCCCTCAATTCATGGTCAGCGAACTGGATCATCGGCTGAATGCGCAATTGGATGTCGGGATGGGCCTGCATGAAAGTCATCAACTTTGGTGCTAGCCAGCGCGCCGCAAAATATGTCGATACGCCGACTGTTAAACCCCTC
>JBCCNY010000341.1:0-3842 GCA_039025595.1 Pseudomonadota bacterium
CTCGTACTCCCGCTGGCCAAGCATGCACCGATATCGCCATTGGTGACCGGGGGCTTGTCGACGCTTGCGGTCCGCGTCCCGGACCATCCCGGCGCACGCGCGCTTTTGCAGGAATTTGGTGCGCCAATCGCTGCGCCTTCTGCCAATCCGTCGGGTCGCCTGAGTCCCACGATGGCCGACCACGTGGCAGAGGCTTTGGCCGGTCAGATCGAGGCTATTCTTGATGCCGGTGATTGTACTCTTGGTTTGGAATCAACGATTGTTGGACTTTCTGACACGCCGCGCCTGTTGCGTCCGGGAGGGCTACCTTCCGAGGTGATCGAACGCGCAATCGGTGCGCCTCTGGCAGGTGCAGGTGATGGGATAAACGCACCGGGTCAGCTGAGTTCGCATTATGCGCCGCGGTCTCGTCTGCGACTCAATGCGACGGCGTCGCGCCAAGGCGAAAAGATGCTGGGCTTTGGCGCTGTCGACGGGGACCTTACGCTGTCTTCCAGTGGTGATTTGGTCGAAGCCGCCGCCCTACTTTTTCGGCATTTGCATACGCTGGACGCCAGCGGCGCGGCTGCGATTGCTGTGGCGCCTGTGCCAGAAAAAGGACTAGGTCGGGCCATAAACGATCGATTGCGACGCGCGGCGTCCGAGCGCCACGAAGAAGCGACGAATTGAGGTCCAGATTAATGCAAGGCGAGCCATCTGTCTCGTTTTGCCCTCAACACCCAGGTAGAGTCGAAAACCAGCCCTACTGACAGCGTTGTTCCGCCTCATCGAAAGCCGCTGTGAAACCCAGAAGGGAAAAGGTGTCTTTGGTGACTGTTCCCCGCGCCGATTGCGCTGTCAGCACCGCGTCGGTACCGCGCTTCATCGCGGCGACGATCTTGGCGTCATCCGAAGTGCTGGCGGGCCACGCCCACTCACCTTCTGTGAACATCTCAAACTCCTGACCGGAGATATTGATATTCACGGTCGAACCACCGGCAAAAGGATATCCGCCGGTAAAGGTCACCTGACCGGCCACATCGGCCCCGGGTCTGAAGAATGTCATCAAAAGAATATCGCCCCGTCGCACGGCAACCACGCGGCCATCGCGTGTGTTCACGGTCTCCGTGGGCGACGACACAGCCCAGCATTCCTTTGGCTCGGATTCCTCGAAGATGCTCCAAGCCGTTTTGGCCGCCACCTGGTTGGTGCTTTCTTCTTGTGCGGTAACCGATATCGCGGTGCCCAATATCATGGCAAAAGCCGCGCTCGCGATGCGCCTTGTTTTCGGTGATCCCATGTTCCAGCCTCCAGCTGATCGTTGCCTCATATGCAGGGTCGTCAGGGCTTTGTGCCCGGATTTCTTTGTCGACCGCTGTTTATCTCTCGACAATGCGATATTAGCCTGAAACACAGCCATGGTGAAAGCCGCAATCGGCGATTTGTCGCGCGCCTCCGTGGTGAACTGAGGATGAGACAATTCATGGCCAAAGCGGTTCCCCTGACCGAAATCTGGCGTGGCCCGATTATCGAGAGCCTGCACCTCGGTCATGCCGTGATCTGCGACCATCTTGGCAATCTGATCGAGGCTTGGGGAGATCCCAACGCGATCGTTTATCCGCGCTCATCGGCCAAGATGATTCAGGCTTTGGCGCTTGTTGAAAGCGGTGCGGCAGACGGTCTGAACGACGAACGCCTCGCTCTGGCCTGCGCTTCGCATCAGGGGGCGGCCATTCATACACAGGCAGTCCACGACTGGTTGTCAGAGATGGGTCTGGGCGATGAGGATCTGCGCTGTGGCACGCAAATGCCTCAGGACAGGTTGGCGTTTAACACATTGATCAAGACCGACGGCTCGCCGTGTCAGGCCCACAATGCCTGTTCCGGAAAGCATGCAGGTTTCATCGCTCTGGCTCAGCATTTGAAAGCGCCCGGCAATTACATTGATATCAACCACCCGGTACAGCAAGCCTGTCTGGAAGCCTTCGAAGAACTTACCGCGGAAACAAGTCCGGGCTTCGGCCTCGACGGCTGTTCTGCGCCTAATTTCATCTGCTCCATGCATGGGATGGGTCGCGCGATGGGATGGTTCTCTGCCGCCCGTGAGGGCCATGGCGTGCGCGCCAATGCTGCGGCACGTCTTGTGCGCGCGATGCACACCCATCCCGTCTTGGTTGCAGGGGAGCGGCGCGCCTGCACAGAGTTAATGCGGGCCTGCCACGAAACGGTCGCGCTCAAAACGGGGGCCGAAGGGTACTTTGTCGCTATCCTGCCGACACGAAAACTGGGCGTGGCGTTGAAAGTACAGGACGGATCCACACGTGCGGCCAATTGCACGATAACGGCGCTGTTGGTGCGGCTTGGCGTGCTGGATGCATCCCATCCAACTGCACGGCGTTTCATGAATGCCCCAATCCTCAATCGCAACAAGATCAATACCGGCCAGATGAAACCGGTGGCCGAGTTGCTGACGTGACTTGGCAAAGACTCGCGCAGACCGGATCCGCGCCGTGGTTTCCGAATTTCCGCCCAAGGCCGCCGCTTTGCTAGGCTAACTTCCGCAAATCGGTGCCCTTCCGCTCATTGACGGCATGGGGTTGCCCGCTTTTTGCGTCTTTTTGAGCCGGAAACAGCACAAATCCGTCCAGACGCTCCGAACCAGAGACAGCCATTCCAAGTTGTCCGAACTTGAGACACCGGCCAGCGAAGAGGCCGGATCTTCAAAACGAGAATGGAGAATGATCATGTTTAGAAAAGTACTCGCAGCGACGATTGCCTTGCTGATCGCGCTTCCAGCATGGGCCATGGATGAAGATGGCGATGGCATGGTGTCCCCGGCTGAGTTTGAGGCAGCGCTACCAGAGGCGCCATCTGGCACGTTCGAGCAATTGGATGTCGACGGGGACGGCGCGCTGAACTCGGCAGAAGTTGCAGCCGGACGGGATGCGGGGATCATTCCGACCTAAGCTGCACCCCAAGATATGCCCAGTCACGCGGCTGTCATAAGGGTGCCGCGTGACCTCCCTCTTCCATACCTCTAACTTCCCGCAGCGAACCAAGCGAATTTCGCTTGTTCGTTGCGGGCTTTTCCAGCAGATTAGGCGTGTTCTCAGGGCGGGGTGAAATTCCCCACCGGCGGTGAGAGGTTACTCCCTTAAGCCCGCGAGCGCTTCTGGCATAGTCGATCATGTCAGCGGGTCAGCAGATCTGGTGCAATTCCAGAGCCGACGGTCATAGTCCGGATGAGAGAGAACGCCAGTGGATGGACAGGGTGCCCTACACCCTCTCTTCTCCTGTCGTCCTTCGCCTTGGGTGAACGTGTCGTTGCCTGTCTCGCCTTGGCGGGACTTGAAAGGGAGGGAAAATTCAAATGACACACACCCGCTATGCAAAACGGTTTGCTTTTGTGAAAGCCGGTTGGCACGCCGAGATCGTCGATCGTGCGCTGGATGGCTTCTTGCAGGTGATTCCGCCGCGCCAAGTTGACGTATTCACCGTGCCCGGTGCGTTTGAATTGCCGCTTATGGCGCGTGATCTCGCCGCGTCGGGCAAATACATGGCCGTCGCTGCGGCCGCACTCGTGGTCGATGGTGGGATATACCGGCACGACTTTGTGGCCTCGGCCGTTGTGGAAGGGCTCATGCGCGCAGGTCTCGACACCGGCGTGCCCGTCCTGTCGGTTTCGCTCACCCCGCATCACTATCAGGACACCCCGCACCACAATGCGATCTTCAGAGCGCATTTTGTCGATAAGGGAGTGGAAGCCGCGCAAGCCGCACTTCAGATCACGCAGGCCCGAACAAAGCTGGCTGCGGCCTGACCCGTATCTAAGGTTCTACGCTCGCGAAATCCTCGCGGGCGTA
>JBCCNY010000342.1:0-3831 GCA_039025595.1 Pseudomonadota bacterium
CTGCCTCTGCGCGAATACGATCAAACAATTGCGGCGCCCACTGTGCGTGATCTTACGCTGGCCATCGAAAATCACTCAAAGCCGGTGGTAGTGGCCTTGAATGGGGCCGCTTTCGAAGCCGGGTTTGAAATTGCCTTGGCCGCGCATGCCAGAGTTGCGCGGGCCGGGGCGAAGGTGGCTCTACCGCAGGTCAGCCTCGGCATGGTACCTGCGGGTGGAGCAACCCAACGGCTGCCACGTTTGATTGGCCCGCGCGCGTCTCTGGAGATGCTACTCGGCGGACGTGCGATTGTTGTAGAAGATACCCGGCTGTCGGGCCTGTTTGATCAGATCACCCAAGGTTTGCCGCTGCCAGAGGCACAGGACCTTGCGCGGCGATTGGCCGATGGCGGTCAATGGATAAGAACATGCGACGTCAAACGCGGACTGTCCGATCCAGCGCTTTTTGAGGCGGCGATCCGGACCGCCTACAATTCGCTTAGACAGACCAATAGTGTAGAGTCTGATATCATCAGGTCGGTGGAAGCCGCCCTCTTGCTTCCGTTCGAGCAAGGCCTCGACATGGAAGAAACAGCCGCCGAAGCGCGCCATCTTGGCGCTGCATCGCGGGCGCGTCGCCATCTTTTTGCCGGGGACAGGCACGCTGCGCGTGATTTAGCAAAGCTACAAGCCAAGGCCAAAACTGTGCGCGTTGTCGCCGTGATCGCTGGCGGCCCGCGTTCCGTCGCTTTGGCTTCATCATCGCTGGATCTCAGCGAAGAAGTCGTCCTCTACGCCAGTAACATCGAAACCGCGGAGCGTTTCGCTACCTCGATAGATGCGGTCTTGTCAGTGTTGGTTGAGCAACGTGTTCTGTCCGAACAGGCGCGCGATCAGATGGTCGACAGGCTCAGTCTCAGCGATGATCCCGAAATCCTCAAAGAAGTTGATCTCGTCTTTGACGGTGGCCCCGTCTGGGACGGTCCGATCGGGACTGCACCTCGGGCGGTCTGGTGTGTTCTCGACAACACCATCTCTGCCCTCGGTCAGGCGCGTCGAACCGGGGCCGAGACGCTTGTCGTCAATCCGTACCGTCCCGCTCACCCTGCCTCGATGGTGGAGATTTTGCCTTTCCAGGAAACACCGCCCCAGACGATCGCGACGGCGGCGCAGTTTTTCTCGCGCATGGGCCGGACGGTGGTTTTGCATTCCGGGACAACGCAGTCGCTGGGAGAGCGTGTGTCGGCGCCGCTTTTCATGGCTTCGATTGTTCTGGCACGGCACGGGACAGATCCCCAAACGCTTGAGGATGCTACTCAGGTCCTCGGGTTTCCCAGGGGCGTTTTAAACATGATAGATCGTGAAGGTGCAGGACACGTCTTGTCGCGACTTTCGCGGGCTTTCCCGGACCTGCCAGGCTGCGACTGGTTGGTGGACAGAACCGCTTTCATGGAACGCAATTGGCCCGGCGCTGAAGCGTTGTGCAGCGCTGGTCCTGAGGGATCGAATGTTGATCCGGACTTGTCGGCTTGGCTTGCAGGATGGCGGCAAAGATCAGGCGTCGTCGCTGATGTCCCGGATGTCCCAATCGAGCGCGCCTTGCACGCGGCGGTTGTCAACCGGATCGCAGCGATGCAGCGACTGGGGCAGATCTCGCGGCCAGAACTTGTGGATTTGTGTCTGGTGCGTGGCTTCGGGATGTCACGGGATCGAGGCGGGCTTCTCTTTCAGTCTGACCAGCACGGGTTACTGCCGCTTGTGCGCGTGATGAAAATACTGGCGCCGATGTCCGCGCTTTGGCAACCTGACCCTCTTATCGAAGAGATGATTAAGCAGGGTGCAAATTTTTTCGGCTCTGCAGGCTTGCCACACTCCTAAAGCTGCACGCGTCAGCCAAGAAAAATGCCAGCAACGACGAGCATTAGGCCCAGAACTGACAAGAGCAACGCTCCGGTATTCAGCGGAACCAGGCGTTGCAATGATGCGCGCATTGTCTTGTCGTCTTGGGTCGCACGCCGTATGCGAAAAATCTTGACGATGCACCAGATCAGAAGTGCCAGGCCGCAGAGTGTCACGGCAGCACCGAGCCAGATCAAGAGTGTCATCCACTGGTCTCCTTTTGGGCGCGGATAGACCAAGTTTGGCGAGCTTGCAAGCGCGTGCAGAGAACCGCTTGAAGCCCTGGATAAGCAGAGATAGTCAGAAGGCTGAGATCAGATTTCAGCCTAACTTGACCGGAGCGTCGCATGGATGACCAAACCCCGCAACTCGAGACCCAATATCGTGTGACAGCCGATGAACTTCGGCAATTTATCGAGAGATTTGAACGCCTTGAGGCAGAAAAGAAAGATATCGCGGATCAGCAGAAAGAGGTCATGGCGGAAGCGAAAGCGCGAGGCTATGACACCAAGGTGATGAGAAAAGTCGTTGCGCTGCGCAAGCGCGACAAAGACGACTTGGCCGAAGAAGAGGCTGTCCTTGACCTCTATAAGGAAGCGCTGGGCATGTAGCGCTGTGGCGACGCGCAGCTATGGGGCGAGCAACGTTACGCCCGGCAGACGCGAAATCGTTTCGATATCCTCGTCATAAGCCTCCGTCAGGTCCTCGATCCGCGCGTCATCCCATCCGGGAAGGTCAAACTCTTCCTCGATCTCATCAAGCTTCACGAATGCTTCCAGGAAGGTCAGCACAACGCGACGTTTCTGCGCCTCGCTCAGGGTCGGCCGTTTGCGTATGAATTTTTCGAACCGCGACCAACCCTTTTCATTGATGATTTCTTTGAGGAGGTCAAACTCGCCTTCTATAGTTGCATTGGGCGCAAGACCGCCCATTTCACGCAGGATCTGACCCCAGATCAATGGGCTGTCTTCGTTGCACCAAACGGTGATGGCAATGTCTGGGAAACGATCGCAGAGTACGCCGAGCGTATCCGACCAGCGAAACTCCTCGGGCTCGAATTCGCTAAGAAAGGTGTCCATATCCCGAGCGGGAACGCTTGCGAACAAGGTGGGCAGCAGCGTTGCAGGATTGCGCAGGCCCAAAAACAATTCGACGCTGCATTCCTCAAAGACATCCTGAAAAACGGCGAGACGTTCTTCTGCGTTGGGATAGAACAAGCCTCTGCCAACAGCCATTTTGGGAGTGCCAAAAAAAGAATTGTTGGACAGAATCAGACGGGTCATTGAGCCATCTATGCTCAGGCATTCATGGACGGCGTCGATGCCTTGTCCGGTTAAACCATGGTAGAGCGCATTATGTATCGTTGCGCGCAGAACGCGGCGATACGTTCGGGGTTCCGGAATGTAAGTCCCCGCAGCGGCGAGAGTGTCGCGATTGCGCAGCATGCACTCGATCAGACGATCATCATCGGTGAAATGCGCACCGGCATGGAGCACCACTTGCATAGAGTCTGCCTCGAGTTTCTTGTTTCTCTCATTATACGCGTTTCATGTAGCCATAAAACGTGTTTCGATACCTGCAAGTTGATTACGCTAGGGCTTGCACTGTCGTCGCATAGTGCGTATCCCGCCCGACGTGCCCCTATAGCTCAGCTGGTAGAGCAACTGATTTGTAATCAGTAGGTCCGCGGTTCGAGTCCGTGTGGGGGCACCACTTATCGCAATAAAACCCATACTTAAAATGTTCAGCTATTTGAGTGGACCAACCGGCTCAAGCTTCGGCTTTCACCCAGCTTTCACAACAACAAGAAAAACCACTCAAAACACCCCAAACCGCCGATACGGCTTGCACCATCTGCCTTGGATAGTGCTCGGCGGCGCGTCGCAGACGGTGGTTGGGTGTTCCAGTTCCAGCTAAGGTCCCGGGTTAGCCCACTTTATCAAATATGGCAGC
>JBCCNY010000343.1:0-3823 GCA_039025595.1 Pseudomonadota bacterium
GACCCAACCGCAACGCGCATCTTGGTTCATCTGGTCGCTTTTGGGAACAATAGCATTTTTTCGCAACTCTTCGAAGGTGCATCATACTCTTTATGGTTCGCTGGGGCGCAGGTGACGGGGACAGTCGTAATATCACTCTTGTCGATACGGTTGGGAACTGGCGGTCTTGTAAGTCGCGCGGATGGCATAGTCCTCGCCTTCGCCGGGCTTGGCCTCATTGCTTGGTATGTCACGGAAACAGCCATATATGCCTTGGCAATCACCATATCCATCAACCTTTTGGGTGGCGCTGTCACCTTGATCAAAGCCTTCAAGTTTCCGACAAGCGAAACAGTTGCCACCTGGTTCCTGTCCTTTCTTGGAGCCATCTTTGCGGTTCTGGCACTCGGCACAATCGATTGGGTGTTGCTAGCTTACCCTTTGTATCTTTTCGCCCTCAACGGTGCGATCGTGGTAGCCATTCTGCTCGGACGCAGACGCAACATCCGCAGAAACGCAACCGCCTAGCCGGGCGCGTTATAGCTGCCATCCTTATCGTGTGTTTCCTGCCCCGTCAGCGCGGGGGTGAAAATACAAATCAGCCGCAGATCAGTGAAAGCGCGGACGATATGGGGGTCATGTTGGTCAAGGACATAAAGGCTGCCCGGTGCAATCGGCCAGGTTTTCCCAGTGGTCATGCACTCGACCTCACCCTCTCCTTCGACGCAATAGTTGCTTTCCAGGTGGTTTTTGTAGTGAAGTAACTGACTAGTGTCGGCTTTGACCACGGTATCGTGAAGCGAATAGCCCAGATCATGCCGCGCGAGCAGGAGCCGGCGGCTTTCATAGGCTGGGCCGACGACATGGTCGGCCGTGTCCAAGACCTCGGCAAGGGTTTTAACAAACATAAACTGACTCCTTTTTGTGCAGTTGCAGAATTTTTGCTGCATTGCAGCAATTTTTGCAGGCAAGTTCAGAACGGAACACAAGGTTCATTTGATTTTAACCACTACGTCTTCTCCCTTTGGCCCATGTTTAGAAAAATCCTGCCCCTGACCCTCGCACTTTGCTGCGTATCGGTTGCGCCAGTCCGTGAGGCGCACGCGTTCAGCTGTGCCCGCGACGCGATGTTGGTTTTCGATGGCTCTGCCTCGATGGCCGAGTTGGGTTATGATACGTCCGAACCGACACGTATAGACCACGCCCGCGCTGCGATCTCCGAGGCACTGCCTCAGATTGCCTCGGTTCGGCGGGTCGGTTTGCTGATTTATGGCCCTGGTCCGGAAGGGTCCTGCGCGGGGATCAATCTGAAATTCAGACCCTTGGATGATGCGGCGCTTCCGATCATCGGCGCGATCAACGGTCTGGACCCGATTGGGCTGACGCCGCTGACTGCCTCAGTCCGGGCGGCCGCAGAGGTCCTGCAATATCGCAACAAGCCGGGCATCGTCGTCGTGGTGACTGATGGCAACGAAACCTGCGGTGGCAGTCCCTGCGCCTTGGCCTCAGAGCTGGCCCGCACGGCTCAGGATCTGACCGTGCATGTGATTGGCTTTCGCGTCATGTATGATCCCGCACGGTGGGTAACCAGCGGTGCGGCCGCAAACACCGAGCACACCTCTATCGCGCGCTGCCTCGCCGATCAAACCGGCGGGCTCTACGTGGCAACCGAAACCGTCGAAGAGCTGTCAGTCGCCTTGCAAGAAACGATGGGCTGCGCGCTCATCGGACAGGCTGAACCAGAAACAGGTACGCGGAGGCATCCGGCATGAGGGACGCGATGTCAGAACAGATGGTGACGCATGCCGCCGTTCTGGAGGTCAATACCCGGTTCTATGCAGCATTTCGATCCGGCGACATGACCGTGATGGGATCTCTCTGGGCAAGGGAAATGCCCGTCGCCGTTCATCATCCTTCAAGCGGTCATTTATCTGGCCGGACGGCTGTGCTCGACAGCTGGCGACGGATCCTTCGTTCACCACCCGATGTCGGTTGCGTGGTGGAAAACCTGCTGGAAGATGATGATCAATGGGCCGTGATCTGTACCGAGCGGCTCGGGCATATCAATCTTCGGATGGTCAACTTGTTTCGCAAGGAAGACGCCGCTTGGCGTATCAGCTATCATGGGCCCGCGCCGGACCCTGGTCTGAGGTGCTAGGGCGATGACTGGTTGGCATGTCACTGAGAGAGCCCGGTATCAGTCGCGCCGATGGTTTTCGCGTCTGGCCCTTTTGACCCTAAGCGCAGGTTTTGCATTCCACCCAAATTCACAAGCTCAGGCTAGCTTTTGCGGGCGAGACGCGATGTTGGTCTTTGATGCCTCGTCGTCCATGGCCTTGCCAAAAGCCGGACCTGACCCCGCACGCATCAGCGAAGCGCGCCAAGCCATGGCCGCCGTCTTGCCTGACATCGCTCCTCTTCGACGGATCGGTTTGATGGTCTACGGTCCGCCTCATTCAGAAGGTAGATCTGGCTGTGAGGGAATCGGACTGCGCTTTGGTCCAAGGCCCGATGCCGCCCTTTCGGTCACAGCCGCACTCGACGGATTGGAGCCAAGCGGATTAACGCCACTGACCGCGGCTGTTCAAACAGCGGCGGAAACGCTGGCGTTCCGCGACACGCCTGCAATTATTGTTGTCATCACGGACGGGATTGAAACCTGCGGTGGCCAGCCCTGCGTTCTAGGTCGTCAACTCGCGGAGGAAGGCGCGCATATCACAGTGCATGTCGTCGGGTTCCGTCGGGTGCGCGACCCACTTGCCCTGAACAGCGCATCGGATGAGGGCGAAAGGCACGGCAAGCTGAAATGCCTCGCACAGGCGACCGGCGGCACCTATGTCGATACGGAAACGGTCGAAGACCTGTCTGTTGCCCTGCGCGAGACACTCGGCTGCGTGTTGGTCGGATAGCGCTGCAACCATAAAGACACCCGACAGGCAATGCTGCGCTGACAAAAAAAGAGGCGGGTTTACCGCCTCTTTGATTTCAAAAAACGACCGCTCAGCCCTTTTCTTCGACGATCTCGACCAGATGGGGGATCTTGTTGATCATTCCACGTACACTGGGCGTGTCTTCCAACTCGCGGGTCTTGTGCATCTTGTTGAGCCCCAGCCCGATCAGCGTCGCGCGCTGATCTTGCGGGCGCCGGATGGGTGAACCCACCTGCTTGACGACAATTGTCTTGGACATGATGTGCTCTCCTTACGCCTCTGCCGTCGCGTCGGCTGCAGGCGCGTCGGCCGCTGCGGGCGGATCATTGCGGCCAAGAATATCAGCCACCTTCTTGCCACGCCGCTGCGCAACCATGCGTGGGCTGGCTTCTTTGGACAGGCCGTCCATTGTCGCGCGGATCATGTTGTAGGGGTTCTGCGAGCCGATCGACTTGGCCACGACATCCTGTACGCCGAGCATCTCAAAAACCGCACGCATCGGACCACCGGCGATGATCCCGGTTCCGGTTGGGGCGGTACGCATGATCACCTTGCCGGCGCCATGACGGCCCTCGATATCGTGGTGAAGCGTGCGGCCCTCGCGCAGGGGTACGCGCACCATCTGGCGCTTGGCCTGCTCAGTGGCCTTACGGATCGCCTCGGGCACCTCTTTCGCCTTGCCTTTGCCAAAACCCACGCGACCCTTTTGGTCGCCCACGACGACAAGCGCGGCGAAGCCAAAACGCTTACCGCCTTTAACGGTTTTCGACACGCGGTTGATCGCCACCAGGCGGTCGGCAAATTCGGGGGCCTCGTCGCGATCGCGTCCCCGGCGGTTATCATCTCTGGCCATGCGGCACCTTTCTCATTCGGCGGCGAAGCGCCTTTAGAATCCAATCCTGGTGGGCATCAAA
>JBCCNY010000344.1:0-3814 GCA_039025595.1 Pseudomonadota bacterium
GAAAGCGCGGTGACCACTTTGGGCGCACATCCGTTTTCAACTGGCCCGGATCAATGTCTTGTGCATAACGGATCGTTGAGCAATCACAATGCGTTGCGACGTAAACTTAAACGCGAGGACGTCACGGTGGAGACAGAAAACGACACTGAGGTTGCGGCGGCCTACCTGACATGGAAAATGCGCGAAGGTGCCACGCTCGGCGAAGCGCTGGAATGCGGACTGGAGGATCTTGACGGCTTTTATACCTTTGTTGTCGGCACGAAAGACGGCTTTGGTGTTTTGCGCGATCCGATCGCCTGTAAACCCGCTGTTATGGCCGAAACCGATCAATATGTAGCCTTCGGCAGCGAATACCGTGCCCTAGTCAATCTGCCCGGCATCGATGCCGCTCGCGTGTGGGAGCCCGAGCCCGCGACCGTCTATTTCTGGAGCCATTGACCCATGCAGACCTATGATGTTGCCGCCAATGGCCTTCGCGGCCTCAATAGCGCCCTGCAGGGGCAGTCAGAAACCTCCAACGAGACCGCCTGGCAAGTTGTAAATCCCAAGGGATCGCACGCCTTGGCCGTGGGACTTGATGCGCCGATTGACGTGACGGTTCAGGGATCGACCGGGTATTACTGCGCTGGCATGAACAGCCAAGCCACCGTGCGCGTCCAGGGCAATGTCGGGCCGGGTGTGGCCGAGAATATGATGAGCGGCACTGTGATCGTCGAAGGCGATGCCAGTCAATATGCAGGCGCGACCGCCCACGGCGGCCTGCTTGCGATCAAGGGCAATGCGTCGTCGCGTTGCGGGATCTCGATGAAGGGGGTCGATATCGTGGTGGGAGGCAATGTGGGCCATATGTCGGCCTTTATGGCGCAGGCCGGTAACCTCGTGATCTGCGGGGATGCCGGAGACGCGTTGGGCGATTCTATCTACGAGGCGCGTCTTTTCGTGCGCGGATCGGTCAAACGCCTTGGCGCGGATTGCATCGAGAAAGACATGCGTCCTGAACATCTTGCCATACTTGAGGATCTTCTGGCCCGAGCCGAGATTGAGGCCGACCCGGCGTCGTTTCGTCGCTATGGCTCGGCGCGGAAACTCTATAATTTTAACATCGACAACGCCTATTAAGGAGGTGCCAGATGGCCCGTGATGAACACACACCACCTCAAACACTTCCTCGCTATTCCAATACGTTCACGCCCGAAGTGAATGCGGAAATTCGGCGTGCCGCGGCGACTGGCATCTACGACATTCGCGGTGGCGGCGCTAAGCGCAAGCTGCCGCATTTCGATGATCTTGTGTTTCTGGGTGCCTCGATGTCGCGCTACCCGCTTGAGGGGTATCGCGAACGTTGCGACACAAACGTGACGCTAGGGACGCGCTTTGCCAAAAAGCCGATCACCCTCGACATTCCCATCACGATCGCAGGCATGTCCTTTGGCGCGCTCTCGGCGCAAGCCAAAGAGGCGCTCGGACGCGGGGCGTCTTTGGCAGGCACGTCAACCACAACTGGTGATGGTGGCATGACGCCAGAGGAGCGCGGACAGTCCAAGAAACTTGTTTATCAGTATCTTCCGAGCCGCTACGGTATGAACCCGGTCGATCTGCGCAAAGCGGATGCGATCGAGGTCGTTGTCGGGCAGGGGGCCAAGCCGGGCGGCGGCGGCATGCTGCTCGGACAAAAAATTTCGGACAGGGTTGCCGAGATGCGCACGCTGCCCAAAGGGATCGACCAACGCTCCGCCTGCCGACATCCCGATTGGACCGGACCCGATGATCTGGAGATCAAGATCCTCGAATTGCGGGAGATCACCGGGTGGGAAAAACCAATCTATGTCAAGGTGGGTGCGGCGCGGCCCTATTTCGACACGACGCTCGCGGTGAAAGCCGGTGCCGACGTGGTGGTGATCGATGGCATGCAGGGCGGCACGGCGGCCACGCAGGATGTCTTTATCGAACATGTGGGTATTCCGACGCTGGCCTGTATCCGGGAGGCGGTGCAGGCCTTGCAAGACCTTGGCATGCATCGCGAGGTGCAACTCGTAGTGTCTGGGGGAATCCGATCAGGAGCAGACGTGGCGAAAGCCCTAGCGCTCGGCGCCGATGCGGTCAGCATTGGCACGGCGGCGATGATAGCCCTCGGCGACAATGACCCCAAATGGGAGGCGGAGTACCAGGCGCTCGGCACGACGGCTGGCGCTTACGATGACTGGCATGCGGGCCAGGACCCGGCTGGTATTTCCACCCAGGACCCGGAATTGGCTGCGCGGCTGGATCCGGTCGAGGCCGGTCGGCGGCTCAACAACTACCTCAAGGTCATGACACTCGAGGCCCAGACCCTTGCCCGCGCCTGTGGCAAAAACCACGTCAACAATCTGGAGCCCGAAGATCTCGCCGCGCTTACGGTCGAGGCGGCGGCGATGGCGCGCGTGCCACTCGCTGGCACGGCGTGGGTGCCCGGCCAACAGGGCGGCATGTGAGCCGAGATGACTGCGTCAAAGGTTTTGACACTCCGGAGGTGAATTGACACGATCCGCCCGATAGAAAATCTGAAATCTGAAAGAAAACCAAACAGGAGAGTGACATGACACAGGATCTGGCGGCCTTTGCCAGCGCGAAAGGCGTGAAGTACTTCATGGTGTCGTTCACCGATCTGTTTGGCAGTCAGCGCGCGAAACTTGTGCCCGCTCAGGCCATCGCGGACATGCAGGAAGAGGGCGCTGGTTTTGCCGGTTTCGCCACGTGGCTCGATATGACGCCCGCCCATGCCGATATGCTGGCGGTGCCGGACCCCTCCTCAGTCGTACAATTGCCGTGGAACCCGGAGGTGGCCTGGGTAGCCGCAAACCCCATGATGGAGAGCGAGGAGGTCGCGCAAGCGCCGCGCAACGTGCTGCGCCGCCTGATTTCCGAGGCCGAAGATGGAGGGCTCTACGTCAAGACGGGTGTGGAATGTGAGTATTTCCTTCTCACCCCCGATGGCAGCGCGCTGTCGGATGAGTTCGATACGGCTGAGAAGCCTTGCTATGATCAGCAGGCGGTCATGCGCCGCTATGATGTGGTCCGCGAGATCTGTGACTACATGCTCGATCTGGGTTGGGGGCCGTATCAGAACGATCACGAGGATGCCAATGGCCAGTTCGAGATGAACTGGGAGTTTGACGACGCGCTTGTGACCGCAGACCGGCATTCGTTCTTCAAGTTCATGACGAAATCCGTGGCCGAGAAACACGGGTTTCGCGCCACGTTCATGCCCAAACCCGTTGAAGGGCTGACCGGCAATGGATGCCACGCGCATATCTCTGTCTGGGATGCGCCTGGCGCGAACGCCAAGGTGAACATGTTTGCCGATGATGCGATGGAATTGGGCTTGAGCGAAAAGGGCCGCCATTTTCTGGGCGGGATTATGAAACACGCCTCCGGTATGGCAGCGATCACCAATCCGACGGTCAACAGCTTTAAACGGATCAACGCGCCGCGCACGTTGTCGGGGGCGACCTGGGCCCCGAACACAGTGACCTGGACGTCGAACAACAGGACCCATATGGTCCGGGTCCCGGGCCCGGGGCGCTTTGAATTGCGTCTCGCAGACGGTGCGGCGAACCCCTATCTTTTGCAGGCGGTCATCATCGCAGCGGGTCTCGACGGCCTGCAAACAAAAGCCGATCCCGGCAAACGCTATGAAATCGACATGTACGCCGAAGGTCACAAGGTGCGGGGCGCGCCCCGGCTGCCGCTCAACATGCTGGATGCGATCCGGGCGTTTGACAAAGACAAAACACTGAAAGCGGCGATGGGCGACAAATTCTCGGCAGCCTTCATC
>JBCCNY010000345.1:0-3760 GCA_039025595.1 Pseudomonadota bacterium
ACCGAGTTCATTTCGCCGGGCAAGGTCAAAGAGCTTTGCCCAATCATCAATCTCGACGGACCGCGTTATCCGGTGCTGGGGGGCCTGTGGCAGTCGCGCGGCGGCACCGCCCGCCATGACGCGGTGGCCTGGGGCTATGCGCGCAAATGCTCGGCCATGGGGATGCATGTAATCCAGAAATGCGAAGTCACGGGCATAAGGTCGGAGAACGGCAAGGTGACGGGCGTGTCGACGAACAAAAGCGACATCGCCTGCGACAAGCTCGGCATCGTTGTTGCCGGTCATTCGGGCCATGTCGCCGATATGGCCGGGTTTCGTCTGCCGATTGAGAGCGTCGCGCTGCAAGCGCTCGTCAGCGAGCCGATCAAGCCCTGCATGGACGTGGTCGTCATGGCCAACACCGTACATGGCTATATGAGCCAGTCCGACAAAGGCGAGATGGTGATCGGTGGTGGCGCCGATGGCTACAACAACTACACGCAGCGCGGCTCGTTCCAGCATATCGAGGAAACCGTGCGCGCCTTGATCGAGACCTTCCCGATGGTCAGCCGTCTGAAGATGCTGCGGCAATGGGGCGGCATTGTGGACATGACTGGTGACCGGTCTCCTATCCTGTCGAAAACACCGCTGGACAACTGTTTCATCAATTGCGGCTGGGGCACCGGTGGCTTCAAGGCGATTCCCGGCTCGGGCTGGGGTTTTGCCGAACTGATGGCCAAAGGATACTCCCCGCTTTGCGCTGAATTTGGTCTGGATCGTTTTCGCGCAGGTCGCTTCATCGACGAATCTGTTGCTGCGGGTGTGGCACATTGATGCATATGCAGAATAGATTGGCAGATTTGCGCCGAAACACTTCCGTGCGACGCGCGGTGCTTCGCCTGAATCCTCTGGCCGGGTTTTTCGTGTCTGGTGATCTGGGTGCTATCGGAGCAGTGTCGCAACCATGCTGCTTGGCCCAAAACCTGACCAACCGCCCCGCAAGAGGCAGACGACCCGCGACACCACGGATGCCGCGCTCTTCCGGGTATTGCTGGTCATTGCAGCGCTCGGCATTTGGCTCATTGCAAGCAGCGCCGGTTCCATTTTGGGAGAGGCCTACGAACAGCCGGTTCAAACGCCCACGCCTCAAAGCCCAGATAAAACATCAGAGCCGTCATCCGACTGACGCCTTCCACCTTAGCGCCAGTGTCACGCGGTCGTCTGGTTTTCCCAGGCACTCAATAGTCTTCTTTTCATATTGGAGTGACGGCTCATGCTGATGCTGACCTGTCCCTATTCCGGTGTCACCGGCGAGGAAACCGAGTTCACACCTGGCGGCGAGGCGCATCTGAAGCGCTATGGCCCGGGATCGAGCGATGACGAGTTTCACGACTACCTCTTTGCCCGCGAGAACGCCAAAGGTGTGCATTTTGAGCGGTGGCGGCACACCTATGGCAGCGGCAAGTGGTTCATCGTGGCGCGCAACACGGTCACGATGGAGGTCTATGGCAGCTATCCCGCGCAGACGACCGAGCCGCCGCAATGGATCAAGGACAAGATCACAGCCAAAGTACCCGGCTGGCGCTGGAGGGAGTTCTCATGAGCACGCGTCTCGCCACGGGAGGGCGACTTCTCAGTAAGAACCGCGCGATCGAATTCACCTTTGACGGCAAACGCTTCAAAGGGTTTCAAGGCGACACGCTGGCCTCGGCGCTTCTGGCCAATGACCAGATGCTGGTGGGGCGGTCGTTTAAGTATCATCGGCCACGTGGCATCGTGGCCTCTGGCCCCGAAGAACCCAATGCGCTCGTCAATATGGGCGAGGGGTCGGATTTTGAACCCAATCAGCGCGCCACCACGACGGAGCTCTTTGAGGGGCTGAAGGCGCGCTCGCAGAATCACTGGCCGAGCCTCGATTTCGATGTGGGGGCGATCAATTCCAAGCTCGCGCGGTTTTTGCCGGCTGGATTTTACTACAAGATGTTCATCCACCCCCGGCCGCTCTGGAAGCATGTCTATGAGCCGTTCATCCGTCAGTCAGCGGGTCTGGGGCAGGCGCCCAAGGATCGTGATCAGGATACCTATGAGCATCTCTACGCCTTCTATGACGTGGTGATCATCGGTGGTGGTGTCGCCGGATTGCAGGCGGCACATGCTGCAGCCAAGTCCGGCGCGCGCGTTCTGGTGATGGAGCAGAGCGACCATTGGGGCGGTCGCGCGCCGGTCGATGGCGGAAATGTTAACGGCTCCCCTGTGGATAAGCTGGTGGATGATCTGGTCGATGCGTTAACCAATCTTAACAACGTGACGTTGCGGCTGCGCATGATGGGCGCGGGTGTTTACGATCACGGTTATCTTCTGGGCTATGAACGGCTGCGCGATCATGACCCGCAAATCGGCGGCCCAAGACATCGGCTCTGGCGCATCCGCACGAGCCAGATTATCACCGCAACTGGCGCGATCGAACGACCGCTGAGTTTTGCTGGCAACGATATCCCCGGTGTGATGCTGGCCTCGGCGGTGCGGGATTTCATCGCCAATTGGAGCGTCTCTGTCGGTGACCGCGTGGTCGTGGTCACAAACAACGATGACGCTTATTTAACAGCCCTCTGGCTTCACGAACACGGGCTCTATGTTCCTGTCGTGCTGGATGCACGCAGGGGCGGTGGCGGCTTGCTGGCTGAACGCGCGCGGGCGGCCGGTATTCGCGTGGAAACCGGTCGGGCGATCGCCAAAGTCAAGGGTGGAAAACGCGTGACCGGCGTCGCGATCTGTTCGCAGGCGGGCGAAGGCGCGGTATTGGAAGAGATTGAATGCGACGCGGTGGCCATGTCGGGGGGCTGGTCGCCTGTTGTCCATCTCTGGTCTCATTGCGGTGGAAAGCTCGTTTGGGATGACGACAATGCTTTCTTCCGTCCGGATGTGGATAAAGCGCCGACAGACGCGCAGGGCGAGGCATTTGTGTCCTGCGCGGGCAATGCCAATGGCGCCATGGCGCTCGGCGCGGTGCTGACCGATGCCGAGGCTGCGGGCCGTCACGCGGCGGAGGCCGCCGGGTTCAAACCCAAGCGCGCGGCCACGTTCAAGGTCGAGGCAGAAGACGCCGCGCCGATCGAGCCGGTCTGGGTCATGCCCCAGGGCGCGTCGCACCCGTTGCGCGCCAAGGCCTGGCTGGACTTCCAGAATGATGTGAAGGTCACCGATGTGCAGCTCGCCGCGCGCGAGGGCTTTGAGAGCGTGGAACATACCAAGCGCTATACAACGCTGGGAATGGCAACCGATCAGGGCAAGCTGAGCAACATCAACGGTCTGGCAATCCTGTCGGACGCGCTGAACCAACCGATCCCACAGACCGGGACGACCACGTTTCGCCCGCCCTATACGCCGATTTCGATGGGCGCGATTGCCGGAGAGGCGCGCGGCGACATCTTTCAGCCTCTGCGCCGCACGCCGTTGCACACCTGGCACGGCGAAAATGGTGTGAAGTGGGAACCGGTGGGGGCGTGGCGTCGCCCCTATTGCTATCGCAAGACGCCGGGTGAAAGCGTCGAGGACGCGGTGGCACGTGAGATCAACCAGACGCGCAAGTCGCTGGGACTGCTCGACGCCTCGACACTGGGCAAGCTCATCGTCAAAGGCCCCGACGCGGGTAAGTTTCTCGACATGCTCTACACCAATATGATGAGCACGTTGAAACCCGGGCGTTGTCGTTATGGCCTGATGTGCTCTGAAAACGGCTTTCTGATGGATGACGGCGTCGTGGCGCGGCTCGACGAGGACA
>JBCCNY010000346.1:0-3748 GCA_039025595.1 Pseudomonadota bacterium
ACGGCGTCGCGCTCGTCCCGGCCACGGGATACAACGCGGCGCGTATCGAGGCCCTGGTAGCCGAACTCGAGCGGGAGTAGGACGCCTGAAGGATCGTCATGCTGGCGCTTTGGGTTAAAAACCAGGCGCAACACATGATCGCGCAAAAAGGCTGCAGGTCAATCGATCCTCTGTCCGGCTCGGCAACGCCGAGCAGCCCCCGACCGCCCCCATGGGCGGGGCTTCACCCCCACCCGCCGTCTGGGGACGGTCTCTGTTTCATTTCGAACGCTTTGGAATTGCTCACCGAGCGCTACGCGGCCAACCGGCGCTGCATCACCAGCCAGATCAGCGCGCCGCCGGCGAGTGTCAGGAAGGGGACCATCGCCAGGTTGACCGCGGCCCAACCGGCCTCGGGCGTCCCGCCCGAGCAGTTCATCAGCCCGCCCGAGCTTAACGAAGCCAGCGTTACACCGCCAAAGACCAGCAGATCGTTCAGCCCCTGCATGCGCCCGCGTTCCTCCGCTGTGTGAGAGGCAGCCAGTAGGGTCGTCGCGCCGATGAATCCGAAGTTCCAACCAAGACCCAGCAACACCAACGCGATAAAGAAGTTCTCTAAAGCGACACCTTGTAGAGCGACGGCACCCGCCAAAGTGAGAATCACGAGACCTGCGCCGATGATGCGTTCGACGCCAAAGCGTGCGATGAGATGCCCGGTGAAAAAGGACGGCGCGAACATGGCGAGCACATGCATCGTGACCACATCCGCCGCATTTCCTTCGGTGAAGCCGCAGCCCACGACAGCCAGCGGCGTCGAGGTCATAACCAGGTTCATAAGCGCGTAAGAGACCATGGCGCAAATGACCGCGACGGCGATACGTGGCGTTTTGATCAGCTCCCAACGCGTCCGACCCTGACCCGGCGCGTCTTTGGGTGCCGGCGCGGATTTGGGGATGTCGAGAAAGGCAAAGAGCGTGGCGCCAACGATATTGATCGCGATCACCGCGAGGTAGGTACCAAGGAATGGGATAACAAATGCCTGGCTCGTCACCTTAACCAGTTGAGGTCCGATAAAAGCGCTCAGCAGACCGCCCGCCAAGACATATGAAATCGCCTTTGGACGGAAGGCGTCGCTGGCGGTATCTGCTGCGGCAAACCGGTAGAACGCCTGTGCGGACATGTAGATCCCGCTGATCAGGCTGCCCAAAAGAAAGAGCGAAAAGGATGCATAAAAGAGCCCGAGCGCAGAAATTGCCCCGCCAATCGCCCCCGCTGCGGCCCCGATCAGAAATCCGGCACGACGGCCAAACCGCTGCATCGTCATCGATAACGGATTAGAGGCCAGCATCGAGCCAAGGACGATCATGGTAATAGGCATGGTCGCGAAACAGATATTCGTCGCGAGGCTTTGTCCGGCGAGACCACCCACGACAAAAATCATTGCCATCTGTGCCCCGAGGATCGCTTGAGCGAGCACCAGAACAAATACGTTTCGGCGGGCGCGGGAATCATCGTCAAGAGGCAGAGTCACATCGCTCATACCTCCTGCTACGCCGGAACGTACAGTCCGGCAAGTCCGATCACGGTGCGGTTTGGGCCGGGTCGATAATATGCGCGAAAGAGCCTTGTACCCGACCGGATATTAAACCCATCGCCGGTAAAGCGACACCTTCGGCATCTTCTGCCGCAAACAGCGGCTCACCTTCCGCACGCAGCGTGGTCGCATAATGAAACTCATGCCCCATCCAGTGGCCTGTCATTGGCCCGTCCGATGCCATAAGGCGGCGATACCCTAAATGGCGTTTGCGCTGCGCAAAACTTGTCTCCAGGCGAAGCAATCCAGCCATTTCATGCGCTTTGTCATCTGCATCAACCAGAACGTCACCAAGGATCATATAACCACCACATTCTCCATATATAACAGATGTTTGGGCAGCATTTCGTAAGCTACGCATGAATGTGTGGCACTGTGAAAGATGCGCCGCATGCAACTCGGGATATCCGCCTGGTAAAAAGACGAAATCGGCCTTTGGGACAGCTTCGTCCTTCAACGGTGAAAAGGGGCGTATCTCTGCCCCCTGCGCCTGCCAATCCGCGATCTGATGGGCATAGGAAAACCCAAAGGCCGCATCTTGAGCGAGTGCGATCACTTGGCCAGGTGGCGCTGGACGCGCCATTTGAGGCGCCAGCGTGGGTAAAGGTGCGGCCAGCGCATGCATCTCATGCAAGTTCAGCGTCGCGTCCAACCGGTCCGCGGCCAGATCGAGGAAATTGTCCAGATCGCTTCGCTCTCCGGCTTGCACCAACCCTAGATGGCGCGATGGCAACGAAAGGGCAGAGTCACGGCGTAGACAGGCCAGTACGGGCAGATCCAAAGGCTCGAGCGCGCGACGCAGCATACGTTCATGGCGCTCCGACGCCACCTTGTTCAGTATGATCCCGGCGACGTGCACATTGGCGTCGTGAGTGCAAAAGCCGTTGACGAGCGCGGCAACAGAGCCCGACATCCGCCCGGCATCCACAACAAGGATGACTGGGAGTGACAGGTGACGCGCCAGATCGGCGACCGCACCGCGATTATCAGGCGGGGCACCATCAAAAAGACCCATCGCACCCTCGATGATGAGCAGGTCATCGCCAGCACTAAGACCCCGCAGACGAGAGGGCGTCATCGCCCATGCATCGAGATTGACACATGGCGCGCCGCAAGCCGCCTCGTGATACCCCGGGTCGATGTAGTCCGGTCCCGACTTTGCCCCGCGCACGGCAACACCTCGACGGGCCAGCAGCCGAAGGAGAGCCAGAGTGATTGTCGTTTTCCCTGACCCTGAGGCGGGAGAGGCAAGGATCAGCCCGTGTCCCGCCATCTTTGCCCGTCAGGCGCTTTCGGCCGGGCGGCCACGCCCCAGTGGGTCAAGGTTTCGAGGTGTTTCGCCGCTTAACATCGCCTGCCAATCGAGCACCTGACGCATCAACGACGCGCGCCCGATACACAGAATTGCTGGCGGTTCCATTTGTTCCGCCGCGATGTCGCGTGCCATTTTAGAAAGCGTTGTTTCCAGAACTCGCTGTTTATCAGTAGTCGCGCTGGAGACAACGGCGCAGGGCTCTTGCGGGTCGCGGCCTGCCGCAATCAGGGCGGCACTGATCTTTGTGGCATGTTTCATCCCCATGTAAACAACGATAACTTGGCTGCCGCGTGAAATGGCAGCCCAATCTAGGGATGTGGGCGTTTGTCCTGACTGGTCGTGTCCGGTCACAAACGTGACGGATTGATTCACGTCGCGATGCGTAACCGGTATTCCCGCATAGGCCAAACCGCCGATCCCCGCGCTCACGCCCGGGATGATGCGAATGGGAATACTGTGCTGAACAAGTGTCTGCGCTTCTTCACCACCGCGCCCGAACACAAACGGGTCGCCTCCTTTGAGACGCAGGACTTTCTTGCCAGATCGAGCCAGATCGACAAGGCGAAGAGAAATATCGCGCTGCTTGGAGGAGGGTTTGCCACCGCGTTTCCCGGCATAAATGTGCTGCGCTTGCGGCGCCCAGTCCAGAATACAATTCTGTACCAGAGCATCATAAACCACGACGTCCGCCTCGCGCAGAGCGTGCAGCGCGTGCAAAGTCAGCAGACCGGGATCGCCCGGGCCCGCACCGCACAGCCAAACCCATCCCGGTTCAAATGGAGGCCAGTTCGCCTGTGGGAGATTAGGTTTATTGCTCACACCCCCTCTATGCCGCGAAGTTGCGCAACAGGAAAGACCCT
>JBCCNY010000347.1:0-3744 GCA_039025595.1 Pseudomonadota bacterium
CCAGAGTGTTTCGGGTTCTTGTCCACCCAGATCGACGGCGTCGGCCTGTTCGGCGATGAGCGTCTCGATTTCTTCGCGCTCTGGGGCATCCGGGGCTGTTTCGCGCCAACGGGTCAGGCTGTCCTTGAGTTCTGCCAAACCTTTATAAAGCCCGGCGCTCGATAAGGGTGGGGTCAGATGCGTGACCGTCACGGCCCCGCTGCGACGCTTGGCAAGCGTGGCTTCCGAGGGGTTATTTGAGGCATAGAGATACACGTTCGGCATGTCGCCGATTAAGCGGTCCGGCCAATCGCGTGCACCCAACCCGGCTTGTTTGCCCGGCATGAATTCCAATGCCCCATGCATGCCGAAATGCAGGATAGCATCCGCTTCGAACGTGTTTCTGAGCCACAGGTAGAACTGCACGAAGGCATGCGTCGGGGCAAACCCGCGCTCGAACAGCAGCCGCATCGGGTCGCCTTCATAGCCGAATGTGGGCTGCACCCCGACAAAAACTTTGCCGAATGACTTGCCAAGAATGAAAACACCGCGGCCGTCGGATTGCGCTTTGCCGGGCGCGGGTCCCCAGACCTCTTCGATCTCAACGAGATTTGGCGTCCGCGCCACGATCTGGTCTGCGCTCACATGTGCGGCGACGTTGGCTTCCTGGCCATATTGCGCGGCATTGCCGTCCAGAACGGCGCTTCGCAGCGCGTCCACGCTGGGCGGCACCTCGATGTCATAGCCCTCGGCCTGCATTTTCTGCATCGTGTTGTGCAGGCTTTCAAAAACGGACAGATAGGCGGCCGTGCCGACCGCGCCGGCGTTTGGCGGAAATCCAAAGAGAACAATGGCGACTCTGCTGTCGGTGTTTTTGCGCCGACGCAGTCGGACAAGCCGCTCGGTCTTCTCCACCAGTGAGGTTATGCGCTCTGTGCAGGGCGCCATTGCTTTGCCTCCCCCTGCGCTGGATTCAGCGTCAGGTCCGTGCCGACCCGCGAAGACCGTGGGGCAGGTCGCCCCGTCGAGCTCCGGCAGGGCAATCAGCATCGTGGTCTCTATGGGACCGAGGCCCTGTGGTGAGGCTTCCCACTGCTCAAGGGTTTGAAACTCCAGTGGGTGCGCTGCGAGATAGGGAACATCGAGCCGCTTGAGCACTTTGATTGCAGAATCATTGTCGTTGTAGGCTGGCCCTCCCACCAAGGAGAAACCGGTGAGCGAGACCAAGGCGTCAATCTTCGGACCGCGAGACTCTTCAAAAAAGCTCTCAATAGCCGGGCGGGCGTCGAGACCACCTGCGAAGGCGGGCAAGACATTCAGACCCCGCGCCTCCATTCCGCGGATCACGGCATCATAATGGGCTGTATCACCGGATAAAACGTAACTGCGCATCATCACGAGACCCACCGTGGGCGCGTGAGGTGTGTGGTTCGGCAGATCGCCGGCCTTTTCAGTGATGTGTCCCGGGAAGGTCGCGGCAGGCAGATCGGGGTGATAAAGCCCGCAATCTGGATAATCGATGGGAGCGGCCACACGCGCGCCGCGCCAGTCGTCAAAACGGCAATACCGCGAGATCAGAAACCGCACCATCGCCTCGACATTGTCGTCGGAGGCGCCCAGCCAGTATTGCATCATGAGGAACCAGGCGCGCAGATCCTGCGCTTTGCCGGGGATGAGTTTGAGCAGCTTGGGCAAACGGCGCAGCATCGCCATCTTCTTGGCACCGCTGTCGAATTTGGAGTTCGAGCTTCCGCGCAGCTTCTTCAACAGACGCCGCGTGGCGCTTTCGGGCGCGGACATGTCTAACGTGCCCATGCGCGTGAGTTTCACGATTTTGGCGTCGGCGATGAGACCGACCATCGCGTCACAGGCGTCCCGGCGTGATTCCAGATCAGGACGGATTGCCTCGATCTGCTCTTCGAGGAAGAGCAAGTTGGTCACCACAATATCGCCACGCGCCACGTCGGCGCGCGCAGCCTCTAACGCGGCTGGGTCTTCGCCCCATTCCGCTGCCGCATGAACGATGAGCTCCAGCCCCGGAAACTCCGGCGCCAAGGCCTGCGCAGCGCGCTGGCAGGTTGCCTCCACATGCCGATCGAGCGTGATGATCACCACGCGGTAGGGCCGGAACGTCATCGTCTCATCGCGCATAATGGGCCTTGGCCTCGTAAAGCGTGTCGATCGAGATTTCGTTCAGCCCGCGTTCGGCTGCGAATTTCTCTGTATTGCGGCGGGCTTTGCCGCGGACGAAAAAGGGGATTTTTTTGAGCTCGTTTTCCGCATCCGTCAGCCAAACCACTTCAATGGAGCTCTCGTTGGTTGGCTCGTCCACCTTTTCGGGCGGGCTTGCGGGTTCTGCATGTGCCTTTGAGGCACCGTGATGACTGGGTCCCGCCTCATCGTGGAACTCGAAATCCTCGCGGAACATATGCAGAAGGTGCTCTTCGAGCCCCATGACCAGCGGGTGCACCCAGGTATCAAAGATGACGTTGGCGCCCTCGATCCCCATCTGCGGCGAGTAGCGCGCAGGGAAATCCTGGACATGAACGGGAGCTGAGATGACAGCGCAGGGGATGCCCAAGCGCTTGCCGATATGACGCTCCATCTGGGTGCCGAGTATCATCTCGGGCGCCAGCTCCTCGATGGCGTGCTCCACTTCAAGGTAGTCGTCCGTGATCACCGCCTCGACGTCGTAATCCTTGGCCGTCCGCCGGATCATCCGCGCCATTTCGCGGTTGTAACAACCCAGCCCTACAACCTCGAAGCCCATCTCGTCCCGGGCAATCCGGGCGGCGGCGGCGACATGCGTGCCATCGCCGAAGATGAAGACGCGCTTGCCGGTCAGATACGTGCTGTCGACTGAGCGCGAATACCAAGGCAGGCGAAGACGCGCTTCGTCAAAGGCAGGCTCGACCCCGGTGAGCTTTGCCACTTCGGCCACGAATTCGCGACTTGCGCTGACACCGATCGGCACGACCTTGGTGTAGGGCAGGCCATATTCGCGCTCCATCCAGCGGCAAGCAGCCTCGCCGGTTTCGGGATACATCAGCACATTGACATGCGCCGCCGCGAGACGCCCGAAATCTTCTGGCGTGGCATCGAAGGGGGCCACCACGTTGATCGCAATGCCCATATCGGCCAGCAGACGCGTGATCTCGGTGATGTCGTCGCGATGCCGGAAACCGAGAGCCGTGGGGCCGATCAGGTTCGCCGTCACTTTTTCGGTTTTGTCAGCGGGGCGCGACAGATGCTTCACCAGCTGAAACATCGTCTCATCGGCGCCGAAATTCTCCTTGCGCTGATAGCTTGGCAGCTCCAGCGGGATCACCGGCACGGGCAGGCCCATTGTCTCAGCCATTCCGCCCGGATCATCTTGTATAAGCTCCGCCGTGCAGGAGGCGCCCACGATCATCGCCTGCGGCTGGAAGCGCTTGTAGGCCTCCTCGCACGCCGTTTTAAAGAGATTGGCCGTGTCGGACCCCAGATCGCGCGCCTGAAAGGTGGTATAGGTCACCGGTGGACGGCGGTCGCGCCGTTCGATCATCGTGAATAGCAGATCGGCATACGTGTCGCCTTGCGGCGCATGGAGCACATAATGCAAACCGCGCATCGCGGTGGCGACGCGCATCGCGCCGACATGGGGCGGTCCTTCATATGTCCAGACGCTGAGTTTCATTCAGCGGCCTCTAATCTGAGCAACCCCCGACGATTCAGAGGCCGCGCAAAGAGCGAGGCGAGATCGCCTGCCTGCTCGTAGAAATGGAC
>JBCCNY010000348.1:0-3716 GCA_039025595.1 Pseudomonadota bacterium
CTGGTGTGAGAGCCGCATCTTCTTGGCTGTCAGAATGTGGTTGCTGGCGGCCAGCACGATCAAAAAGGCGCCGCCCGCGACCGCAAGCCAGCCAATCATCGGGTGGAACATGAACATCAGCACCAGAAACGCTGGGGTCCAAGGCAGGTCCATAAGCGTGATCAGCACCGGGGACACAAAAGCTTTCTGAAGCGCATCGAGATCGCGCAAAGCCCCGGCCGCTTCGGCCTTATCTTTTGCGGTCGGCCCAGTGCTGAGGCTGGCCTCGAAAACCCGCGCGTCGAGAACGCTTTCAAAACGCGCCCCGACGCGCGCCATCAGGCGCCCGCGGGAATAATCGAAAAGCGCCATCAACCCAAAAAGCCCGGTGACCAGCACTGAAAGGGCAATCAGAGTCTCTACCGACTGCGAACTCAACACACGGTCGTAAATCTGCAGCATGTAGAACGGGCCAGCCAGCATCAGCAGATTGGCGAATATACTGAACACAAAAATCCATGTGAGCAGGCCCGATTGCGACCGCAACGCACGCCACAGCTCCTTCCGATCACTTGAGGTGGTCATGCTTGCCTACCCTGCCTCATCATCAATCTGCCTTGTTATGTTCCGGAAACGAAACTCATCAGAGCCAACGCTCCAATACTGCTCATCGTCCGTTTCGAACTTTTGGGGGTTCTGCATAGAGACTTGGTCAATTTTAGGGAGTGACGACGCGAAATGCGCGCGCGATGGCGCAGCCCCCTGCACTTTCGAATATCGTGATCGCTGAAAAACCGGCACGTTACCATCGCTCAGCAGCTTTGCCGAAACAACGTCTCGCACACTGTGGCGCACTTGGAACCAACCCGAGCCCACAGACACAAGCATCGCATCCTGGCAGTGCGGCGCAGGCAGGCGCTTCCCGAGTTTCGAAACTCCGATATCAGTGCCTAACTTGGCAACATTGCGCATCAGTCTGGCAATCTGCGGCATAGCCTGCGCCGTATCGTGGCCGTAAATGTCCGCCATATGTGTCGGCGACGTCGCGCTGGAAAACAGCGCTTGCTGCCGGTCAAGCCCGGACAGGCCATCCGGTCCGAACAGAAACGGGCTCCATTGCCGTCGTTTGAGATACCAGCCGCCAAACACTGCTACCCTGGCCTTGTCTCTGCCACTGAAAGCGACCAGCGGCCGGTTCTGGATGAGCAAACCACGGTTGTAGGAGACTCTGTCCAGCACTCGTACGACCCGGGATTTTGCTCGGCTCAATTGGGGGCAGCCCGATGCCAAAGGCAGCGTCATCGCCGTATAGCCAAAAGCGGCAATCACCTCGCTGCCATCGTGAATTTCAAAGCAGCACTTCAGTGATGCGTGCGTGTCAGAAGCTCCGCGCGGGACCGCCGCACCCCGCCAGCCCAGGGCATTGAGCAACTCAAGCTGCGCAGCGGTCGCAAAGGTGGACGTCTTCACTGATCTTGCAGGTCTGGAAAGCTTCGCTGACGTTGGTGTTTCAGAATACGCCTTCGCCAAGACTGAACTGACCTTATGCCTCATGCCTGCGTGCCTTCTGACGTCCGGATCTGTACTGCCGATCATAGATTCGACTTCTGCCATAAGGCTTAAAAAGAGACCCGCAAAATCATCTTTCCCGGCGAATTCATGCGCGGCACATCGGAGCTGCGTAAATCACCCCTGCAGGTGGCCAGATACGGCCTGATCATTCGCTAGATGAGCGGCTTTTCGCCTACAGACTTTGGCATTTGAGCGGACATTCATTGCAATTCACCTGATTTGATTACCTAAAGTTGAAAAAGTGAACAGCGCAGTGCAGGCTAGATGCCTAATCGGCCAAGAAAAACAGTCGAACGGGGTCAAAATTGCCACCGAAACACAACAACAACCGGCATATGATCGCGCAAGTCCTACCCTACCTTTCTTACTGTTTTACATCATTTGTAAGTGATCAGTTTGTTTACCGAGTGCTACGTTATTCAGCAGATTGCGAATTTGGGCAGGTAGTCAGAACATGATACTCGGCTTAGTTGTAATAGGCTCTGTCGTCGGAACTCTATCCGCAGTAACCGCGCTCCTCGTCGGTCAATCATTGGCGACAGCGACACTTGTCTATTTTGCATCGGCAGCGGCCGCTGTTTTTACCGTGATGGCCCTTTGTGCCAGCAAGCACGCGCTTCAATACCTTCGCAGACAGCAAGATGCCTCAGCGCTGCGAACAGAGCGCTAAGAACCGCATTATCGGTTGATCAAATCGCCCCCAGACGCTTGCAGCCGCACTTTATGGCTGGGCCATGTGGGACGCACCAAAACCTCATCTTAGAGACCGACAGTGTGAGCTAAGGTCCAAGGTCCATGTTGCTCGGCAGTGCAGGGATCAAGAAGGCATCCGCGGCACACAAGAGGGCCAGTGAGATTGTGCCAAGGGCAGAAGACTAAATACCTGACACATCGTATTGATTTCACGAGGGCTGTACCCTGGATGGCGTCTGGTACGACATGCGGGAACCCGCCATCTGCCTGGGCATCGCGGGTCATGCGTTCGTTTTGACCGGCCCTTTTCCCGGCCCAGTCAGAGTGGAGCGCAGATTTCGCGTCTCTAATGCTCTTAGGGCTTTGCTGCCATACCTCTGATTTATAATTATTTTATACGCATAAAACTCCTTTATCCGAAGGCACGGCGCGCCGCCAAAAGACGCCTAGTCGCGGATGGGAATTTGGCGTCTAAAGAAGCGACCCCTGATGCAGGGCAGTGACCAGCCAGGAGAGCCCGCCATGGCGCCAAAATTCGGAACAAGCGGCCTTCGGGGCCTGGTGACAGAGCTCAGCGATGCTCTTGTGGCGCGCCACACCGCCGCCTTTCTGGCCACCTGTGACCATGGCGGCCGGGTTTGGCTGGGCGAGGATCTGCGCCCCTCCTCGCCCGCCATCGCGCAGGTGATCGCGGCCACCGCCAGCGCCCAGGGCGTCGCAGTGATCCGCGCGGGCGCCCTGCCCACGCCTGCGCTCGCCCATGCCGCTGCCCAGGACGGTGCGGGGGCGATCATGGTCACGGGCTCACACATCCCCGCAGACCGCAACGGGATCAAATTCTACACCCGCGCCGGCGAGATCACGAAACCCGAAGAAGAGGCGATTTCGGCAGCGTTAGAAACATCTCTCGGCCAAGAAAGTGCCCCCATCACCGAAGATGCGGAGGCCGGGGCGCGCTTTGTGGCGCGCTATGTCACCGCCTTCGGCGCGTCGGCGCTGCGCGGGCTCAAACTTGGCGTCTACACCCATTCCGCCGTGGGCCGGGATCTTCTCATGGAGGTACTTTCCGCGCTCGGCGCCGAAGTCACGGAATTCGGCCGCTCCGACACGTTCATCCCCGTGGATACCGAAGCTGTGGAGCCCGAAGCACGCGCGCGCTTCACCGGCTGGGCCGCGGGTCTTGATGCCCTGGTCTCCACCGATGGCGACAGCGACCGTCCCATGGTCACCGACGCAACAGGCCGCGTGATCCCGGGCGACATCCTGGGCCAGATCACCGCCCGCTACCTTGGCGCAGACACCATCGTCACGCCGATCTCCTCGAACTCCTCGGTGACGGAGCGCGGCTTTGAGGCGGTCCACCTCACCCGCATCGGGTCCCCTTTCGTGATCGCGGGCATGGAGGCCGCCACGGGCCGCGTGGCGGGGTACGAGGCCAATGGCGGCTTCCTTTTGGGCTTTGAGGCGGCAGC
>JBCCNY010000349.1:0-3699 GCA_039025595.1 Pseudomonadota bacterium
AGACTGCCGACAGAAACTCGCGTCTGTCGCATTTCCCTGCTCGCAGCGCTGCACGCCAATCGGACAGGATGGGCGTCGAGCGTCTGTGCGGGCGGCGGCTGTACACGATAACCCCTACGATGTCGGAATTAAACTAGCTTTTCTTTCATCGCATGCCGCAGCGCAGTAAGGCAAGCGTGGGAATGCAGATAAGTGCGCAATCAGGCGTGCCTAGGCCGCGCGACGAAGGTCACGCGGGGCATGCCCGGTATGATTATGGATGAAACGTGAAAAATAAGCCGCGCTGCGAAATCCCAGCTGCGCCGCAATGAGTTTGGCGGGTAAACGCGTGGTTTCAAGCAGATCGCGCGCGGAATAGAGCACACGACCGGTTAGGATCTCGAGCGCTGTCATGCCGGTGCTTGCTTTGCAGACCCGGGTCAGATGGGTGGGTGTCACACCCAGCCGCCTTGCATAATCCTGCATCGGCAGGCCAAGGGTATAGTCTCGCTCGACAAGTGCGCAGAAGGCGTCAACCAGACGCTGGCTTGCAGTGGGCGTCTCTGGCTTAACTTCGGCCAACATGGCACGGCGCAACCAGACGGTTAGTAACTCGCCCTGAGCGGTGAGTGCGTCTCCTGCAAAGGGTTTCGCTTCATTTTGCTCGCGCTGCATAGTCTCCAGAAGTAAGGTCAGGTCGGTCTGAGCACGGTGATCGGCAATCCGCAATAGTTGCGGTTCATCGGGAAAAAGCAGCGGGCTTTGTGCAGGCAACAGGCAAACCAGGCCGAAGCTCTGGGCGCCATTCTGTGTCGATGGTTGCAGGGCAAAGAGTGATCCGGCCGGAATGACCAAGGCGGTATGCACCCCAATCCCACGCCGTCGCCCCGCAACAAGGCAGCGTCCTTGTCCGCGCGTCATCCACAAAAAGGCATGGTCTGTGCAGCTATGGGGCAGCGTCGCCCGCCACGGTGTCGCGCGTGTCCATTGAGCGAGGGTTAAGAGGCGAGGGGCCATCACACCTCCTCCAAAGATTGTGAAAGTTCAATTTAATCTGCGTCTTGGACAATAATTGTCCGCGTGATGCATGATATGTGCATGTAAATCCTTCCTTTACTCGTTGTAAAGCTGAGATACGGAAACACTGAGCGTTTCAGCGTCGATCCGATGCCAGTCTCTCATGCGTGCGCGAAACCAGGTGCGTTGCCGCTTGGCATATTGGCGGGTGGCAATGAGCGTTTGTTCGCGGGCCGTGTCGAGCGTAATCTCACCCCTTAGATATCGGATCAGTTCGGCGGCGCCGATAGCGCGCGAGGATTGCCATCTGGTGTTCCAACAGGGAAGGTTACGGCGCGCCTCGTCTACGGCGCCTCCGTCGAGCATCGTGTCAAAGCGGTTCGCAATTCTGGGCATCAGCCAGTCTCGCGGGGCATTGACGACAAGAGTGTAACAGTCAGACAGATCTAAGACAGGAGGGGCAGGGCGCTCCTGCCAAACCGCCAAGCCCTCGCCCGTCGCGCGCAGCACTTCCCAGGCGCGCAGAACGCGCGCGGTGTTGGCGATATCAATGCGCGCGCGAGTGAGCGCGTCGAGTTCGTTCAGAAGTGCCGGGAGTCCATGGCGTTCAAGCCGGTCAGCGGCTTCGTTTCGGATGTCGGCGGGCACAGTCGGAATGTCTGCAAGCCCTTCTGTCAGCGCCGAAAAATATAGCCCAGTGCCACCCACGATTACGGGAGGCGGGTTGAGATCCACAAGCGGTGCGATCTCGCGCAACCACGCGCCCACGGAATACTCAGCGTCGCCTGATACATGACCATAGAGCCGATGACGCGCACGTTTCTCATCATCTGACGACGGACGTGCGGTTAGAACACGCCAATTACCAAACACCTGAATAGCATCGGCGTTCACCACGTCTCGACCGTCACGCTGCGCGAGGGCAAGGGCCAGCGCGGACTTACCCGATGCCGTCGGACCTGCGATCAACACCGGTCGGTCAGGACGGATACCTTTCAGTGAGTTCATACCGCTTCTCTACGCGGTTTTGCTCCGCGTCACGAGTGGAAAGGATTGAGGCGAAGTCAGGGACGTAAACTCTAAGCGCACTACTGATCCAGCATTGAACAGATCCCGCTTTTCCGACATGTTGGCGCCACGTCCTCACCCGTCACTCCGCCGGAGAAACCTGCATGCCTGATACCGTTCTCCCATCAGCCAAATATGACCGTGTTCTGCTAAAAATTTCCGGTGAGGCCTTGATGGGAGATCAGAACTTCGGACTTCATCCGCCAACGGTCGAACGTATCGCGCAAGAGGTGAAATCGGTGCACGATCTGGGGGTTGAGATTTGTATGGTCATCGGCGGCGGAAACATCTTTCGCGGGTTGCAGGGCAGCGCTCAGGGGATGGAACGGACAACAGCCGATTACATGGGCATGCTGGCCACCGTCATGAATGCCCTCGCCTTACAAAGCGCGCTGGAAAAAACAGGCGTGCACTCTCGGGTGATCACCGCCATTCGGATGGATGAGATCGCAGAGCCCTATATTCGCAGGCGTGCTGTGCGCCATCTGGAGAAAAAACGCGTGTGTATTTTCGCGGCAGGCACTGGCAATCCCTATTTCACGACCGATACTGCTGCGACGTTGCGAGCCAACGAAATGGTGTGTCAGGCGATCTTTAAGGGCACGAAGGTGGACGGGGTCTATGACAAAGATCCGGTGAAGAACCCCGATGCGGTCCGGTATGATAAAGTGACCTATGACGAGGTGCTTGCGCAACATCTTGGTGTTATGGATGCTTCGGCGATTGCGCTGGCACGTGACAACAAAGTGCCGATTATCGTCTTTTCCCTCGACGAACCTGGTGGCTTTCGTTCAATTCTGAACGGGACCGGCACCTATACAATGGTCAGCAGTTAATTCGGCAATTTCCTCAGATGCTGCCATAAGTTTGCCAGTTTCTCTTGCGTATATGCCGTTCGCCATGCGGAGTGCATCATGCGGGATGAGGTATCAGAGGTCGTGTATCGCGTTTTTGCGCCTCTCTTTCGGCGCGACGTTTCCGATTTGAACGACAAGTCGGCACTATGCGATTTGAAACTCAGGATTTTAGGCCAGCACTGTGCGTCTAATGAGCGTAAAGGTATTTTTCCTCAGTGCTGCAAGGCGCTGAACAAAAAACCCGCAGCTCTTTTGCGAAAATTGCCTGATGATCGGCGCAAGTTTAACCCGATATTCCGCTGCGGCTGGCGTTTTCTGGCGCTGGTACATGGGAAAGCCAACCGGCCGCTCTGCGTCAAGGATTTACGAGGTCATACCGAAACGTGTCGAGCGAGTGGTGCTGCCCAATCCAAGGTAAATCTCACAGTAACACCTGTATTGTTGCGTTTCTCTCAGCATTTCTTTCACTCGGCCTCTTTGTCTTCGCTTTTGTTATTGTGCCTCTGCCGCGCGGATGTGGATCTCGCGACCGAGTTTTTACAACATGGCAGACAAGGGTGAGTATCCTGAAGAGAACCAGATGACCCTCCATTTTGATTTCGTTTCATTTTTCTTTGCTGCGAGGCTTTTTGGTCTGTGGTTCACCCAGATCCGGGGCACTAAGCTGTTTCCGCACCTGATCCTTTGGCTTATGCAAAGTCGGAACCGTCAGGGCGGCTTGCACTACAGGGTCATTCCGCGGCGTGCGCCGAAGAGCACGCTTCACCGTCAACATGGC
>JBCCNY010000350.1:0-3687 GCA_039025595.1 Pseudomonadota bacterium
CGCCTGCGTCTGACACCGCGCAATTGCATCCACCCGCTGGCAAATCCGGTGGAGGCCGGGCGGAACCGGCGCGACCAGCTCGATCCGATGGCGCTGGGCGGGGCGAGCACCAAGGCGCCAGGATGGTCTTTGGCCTGCAGGTTGGGCGTGACGCGGGTTGTTACCGGCAGATCGAGCCCCTGTCGGCGAAGCACCTGATTGGTGTTCTCAACCGCGCCATGGGTAAGGATCGGCCCAATCTCAGGGTCAAGAAGCGACATCACGCGCTGCGCCTTGCCCAGGGAGTACGCGCCCAGCAGTGAGAATTTGCCCGATGCGGTGTTGGCAGCCCACCAGTCGTTGATCTGTCGGGCCGCCTCGTCCTCGGCCACCCAGGAAAAGACCGGCAAGCCAAATGTGCATTCGGTGATGAAGCTGTGGCATTTCACCGGTTCAAAGGGTTCAGAGAGCCGGTCAGGCGCGGTTTTGTAATCGCCTGACACCACCCAGACCTCGCCACCGCTTTCGACGCGGATCTGGGCAGAGCCTGGCACGTGTCCTGCCGGATGAAACGAAACATTCGCCGCGCCGATCTGGCGTGTCTCGCCAAACCCGATGCCTTCAAGAGCGATGTTGCCAAGCCGGTGGCGGATCACGGGTCCCGCGCTTTCGGTTGAAAGATAGTGGGCGTGACCGGGGCGCGCATGATCGGCATGACCATGAGTGATCAGCGCCCGCTCTACTGGTCGCCAGGGATCAATGAAGAAGTCACCAGACGGGCAGAAAATACCCTGGGGTCTGAATTCCAAAACCATGCTTGGAGACTAGAGCAAACGCGCCGATTGCACAGGGCATGTGCTCGCTTTCGGTTGTACGCAGTGATGTGCGGAGCGATGATGCGTCGGGCGAGAGGGAGAATGCGATGCGCTATGTCATGTGGGGAGAGCCGGGCCGGGAAAAACCTGGCGTTCTGGATGCGGCCGACAGGATCCGCGACCTTAGCGATGTTATCGAAGACCTATCGGGTGATACCTTGGTTGATTTGCCGACCACTGATCCAGATCACTTGCCGCTGGTTCCAGGCACTCCACGCCTTGGCTCGCCGGTGGCGAAGGTGGGTAAACTGATCGGGATCGGGCTCAATTACATCGATCACGCCGAAGAGCTGGGGATGCCGCTGCCCGACGAACCAATCGTCTTCATGAAAGCCACCTCATCGATGTGCGGGCCGGATGATGACGTGATCCTTCCCTTTGGAGCCACCCAGACCGATTGGGAAGTTGAGCTCGGTGTGGTCATTGGGTCTCACACCAAAAACATCGCGGAGGCTCAGGCGCTCGATCACGTGGCGGGCTACACCATTGTGAACGATATCTCCGAACGCGGCTGGCAGTTCGATCGCGGTGGCCAGTGGGTGAAGGGCAAGAGCGCGGACACCTTTGCGCCCACGGGGCCTTGGCTGGCCACGCCGGATGAGCTCGGCAATGTTCAGGATTTGGACCTGTCGCTCTCGCTGAATGGCAAAAAAATGCAAAGCGGGAGCACCGCCCGGATGGTGTTTACCGTGGCGCAAATCGTGTCGTATCTCAGTACATTGATGAGCCTTCAGCCCGGTGACATCATCGCCACGGGAACGCCGCCTGGCGTGGGGATGGGACAAACGCCACAACGCTTTCTGCAAGACGGCGATCACATGCGGCTGGCAATCACCGCTCTTGGGACACAGCAACAGAAGGTGCGGCAGGCGCGTTGAGGTGCGCACGTTCGAAATGATCGAGCATCGCTGAGAAAGCGGCCTCGCGATAGACGGGAGCTTCAAGCATGATCTCGTGCCTGGCCTCCTGAATGAGGCGGAATGAGCCACCTGGCCAGTTTGCCATGCGCAACCGCATTGCTTCCAGATCGACGATCGCCTCTTCTGAGCCGGCGAAGGTCAGCGCAGGGAGATCGGGTGCGCGGGCCGCCATCATCATGCGGCATTCTTTCAGCGCCTCGTGTAACCAGCGCAGGGACGGGCCGCCGAGGCCGAGTTCGGGATGGGCTTTCAGGATGTCCTGCATGAACCCAAACGATGCCGCATCGCTTGTCAGACGGTTTTCTTCGACAGTGCTGGTCAGAACATAGGGCTCGCGCCCGGTCGACGGGGCAAAGGCGTCGTCAAGACCCAGCTGACGGCTGCCCCAGGTCAGCGACCATGCCACGGCGCGCAGCCCGGGCGTCATCTGCAGGTTCCACATCGGGGCGGAAAAGACGGCTGCGGTTACAGATAAACCTTCGAGGATCGCGCGCAGGGCGATTGCGCCGCCCATCGAGTGGCCCAGAACGTACCATGGACGCGGCAAATCTTGCGACGTTGCAAGCTCGCAAAGGGCGGCCACATCGTGCTGGTAGTCGCGAAAACGTGGCACGTGACCCAAAAGCGGATCCGGATGCAGCCGGTCGGCCAACCCCTGTCCACGCCAGTCAATCGCAAGGCTTGCAAAGCCCGCATCGGCGAAAACCAAGGCGGCGCCGGTGTATTTCTCGACATATTCCGTGCGCCCTGGAAAGCACAGGATCGTGCCCCGCGTGGTCTGCGCGTTCGACCAAAAAGCCGCCCGTAGACGCACGCCGTCGCGCGCTGTCAGCCAAAAAGCGCGTCCATCCTCCGGGCCTAGCGGGGCCTCATCCGTGAAGAGGGGCGCAGTCTCCACCGCCTTTAGGCCAGCAGGCCTGCAAGCTTCATCGCCGCGCCCATGTCTCCCTCGACGCTCAGCTTGCCCGACATGAAAGCCGCGGTCGCGTCCATATCCCCGGCCAGAATGCCGTGGAAGGTATCGGCATCAGCGGTCAGCGTGACCTCGGCCTCATCATCGCCTGCGCGCACTCCCTCGCTGTCGATCATGATCGCGCCTTCGCCTTCGATCACGAATTTCGCGGTGCCATCGAAGTCGCCGCTCATTTTTTCGGTTAGTTTGCCGACCGCGCCGGTCACGATATCGCTCATGATAGGATCTCCTGGGTCTTCCTACACATCTAATCTCACGCACGACGCTACGATAGGGTCTTTGATTCCTCGCATGGCGCGCTAAACTCGGTTTGTTATGGGCATTCATCGGTCTTTTCTCAATCGTATCGTAGCGGCACTCTTCGCGGTTTTTGTCTGCGCCGGTCCCAGTTTTGCAGATCAGGCACGGCTTGACGCGTTGATGATGGATCTGGCGGGCGCAGAAGAAGACGATGCGCAACGTATCGCGCGCGACATTGAACATGAGTGGAGCATATCAGGCTCGCCGTCCGCGGACCTTTTGCTAAAACGGGGCAATGACGCCCTCGAAGCCGGAGAGGTCGCGCGCGCAATCGAGCATTTGACAGCGCTTACCGATCATGCGCCGAATTTCGCCGAAGGGTGGCACCGTCGCGCGATGGCCTATGCACGCGCCGAAAAACTGGGTCCCGCCCTATCCGATCTGGAACGCACGTTGATGTTGGAGCCGCGCCATTTCAATGCGCTTGTCAGTCTCGGGTCGCTCCTCCAGGAGGTGGGATATGCCGATTTGGCGCGAGACGCGTTTGAGCAGGCGCTGGCGCTTCATCCGCATCATCCACAGGCGCAGATGTCGCTGAGCACAGTCGACGCGGAAATCGGCGGCGCGGAACTCTGAAACTCAAACGAGGCGTCGATCATGTCACAGCCTTCGCGCGTGCTGGCGGTACTTGGGCCGACGA
>JBCCNY010000351.1:0-3687 GCA_039025595.1 Pseudomonadota bacterium
CGGCGAGACCGAATGCGCGCCAAACGGATTCAATGTTTCTGTGGCGCGTCGCCTCATCAAGCGTGATGCCGACCCGGTGTTCTCCGACCCGGCGCAAGTTCAGCCCCTCATCAAGAGCAGATTTCATAACCGCGGCCTGCAAGGGGCCGACATCCACCGTGATCGTGTCGAAGTAAACACCGGGATCAACTTTGAACCCGGCCTCTTCAAAGCCTTTGGCCATGCGGACGGTCTTCCGATGAATCCGCTGCGCAATGGCCCTGAGACCCTTGGGCCCATGAAACACCGCATACATGGACGCCATGACAGCCAGAAGCGCCTGGGCCGTGCAAACGTTTGAGGTCGCCTTCTCTCGGCGAATATGCTGTTCGCGGGTCTGCAGGCTGAGCCTGTAGGCGCGATTGCCATGGCTGTCGACACTCACGCCCACGATGCGGCCGGGCATCGCGCGTTTGTACGCATCACGGCAGGCAATGTAGGCAGCATGGGGTCCGCCATAGCCCATGGGCACACCAAACCGCTGCGCAGACCCCACTGCAATATCGGCACCCATCGCTCCTGGGTCCTTGAGCAGGGTGAGGGCCAGCGGATCAGCCGACATAATCCCCAAAGCCTTATGCTCATGCAGGCGCGCAATATGTTCGCTGAAGTCGCGCACATGACCGTAGGTGCCGGGATATTGAAAAATTGCCCCGAAAACCGCGCTGGCATCCATTTTTTCCGGGTTGCCCACGATCACCTCGATGCCCAGCGGCGCGGCGCGCGTCTTGATCACCGCGATGTTCTGCGGGTGGCAATCGCGGTCGACAAAGAACGCGCGCGATTTTGACTTCGAGACGCGCTGCGCCATCGTCATCGCCTCCGCGCAGGCGGTTGCCTCATCCAGTAAAGAAGCATTGGCTATCTCCAGCCCGGTGAGATCGGAAATCACGGTCTGGAAATTGAGCAGCGCCTCAAGTCTGCCCTGGCTGATCTCTGGCTGATACGGCGTATAGGCGGTGTACCAGGCCGGATTTTCCAGAATGTTGCGCTGAATCGCAGGAGGCGTAACAGTGCCGTGGTAACCCTGCCCAATCAGACTCACCAGAACTCGGTTTTTCGAGGCAAGCTTTCGCATATGGTGCATCAATTCGCGCTCGGATTTGGGTTTGCCGAAATCCAGCGATGCGGCCTGACGGATCCCCGGCGGCACGGTTTCATCGATCAACTGATCCAGCGAGCTTACCCCCAGCCGATCGAGCATCTGCGTCATTTCCTCTGGCGAAGGCCCGATGTGGCGGCGGTTGGCAAAGTCATAGGGCAGATAATCCGTCGGGGTAAAAGGCATGTCGCTCTCCTTTTTTTGGTTAGCGGAACAGACCCGTTTCTGCCCAGCAACCCGGGACCTGAGACATACGGTCGTTTACCGACCAAGTGTCAGGCTTGATTAAGATGTTAACCGATGAATTTTTTGTACGCTTGCTCATCCATGTAGTCGGCCATCTGACTGGAATCCGCGGCGCGCATCTTGAAAAACCAGCCATCGCCCATGGCATCTTCATTGACCTTCGCGGGTTCATCGGCCAGCGCCTCGTTGACCTCGACAATCTCGCCGTCCAGTGGGGCAAGGATATCTGATGCGGCCTTGACGCTCTCGATAACGACGATTTCGTCATCCTTGGAGACTTCGCTGCCAACCTCCGGCAGCTCGACAAAAACGATATCCCCGAGCTGCTCTGCGGCATGTTCGGTGATGCCTACGACAACCAAGTCACCGTCTTCGAGCAACCATTCATGTTCTTCCGTGAATTTCATCAGGCAGTTTCCCTTGTGATCGAGCGTTTGAATTGAGCAGGTGTGAAGGGCAGCGCTGTGACACGGACCGGCAAGCGTTTGCCGCGCACCTCGCCGCACAGCATCTGATCCGCTTCGGAAAAGCCACGGGGCACATAGCCCATGGCGACCGGCCCTTCGATGGTTGGTCCAAAAACGCCAGAGGTCACTTCGCCCAACGGCGCATCCGCTTCAAGATCTGCGAATACTTGAGTGCCTTGCCGCATCGGGGCGCGCCCCTCGGGACGCAATCCAACCCGGACCCTGTCTGTACCTGTTTCAATCTCCGCCAGAATGCGTTCCGCGCCGGGAAATCCACCCTCGCGCGCGCCACCGCGCCGTCGCACTTTTCCGACGGCCCAGCCGAGTTCGGCTTCGATCGGGCTCGTATCTGGCCCGATATCCTGCCCAAAGAGACATAGCCCGGCCTCCAGTCGAAGCGTATCTCGCGCTCCCAGACCAACTGGTTTTGCGTCCGGATGCTCCAAAACGCGGCGCGCCAGTGCTTCAGCGTGATCTGCCAAGACAGAGATCTCGAAGCCGTCCTCGCCAGTGTAACCGGACCTGGTGATCCAGAGCGATCCGTAAGCGCTCTCAGTGACACAAACATCCTGAAAGCGCATGGTTTGAACCGCCGGGGCGATGACGGCTAGCACCGCTTCAGCTTTGGGCCCTTGCAAGGCGATCAGAGCGCGATCGGATATCAGCGTCACCTCGCAACCTGAAAGATGGTGGGTCATGTGTTCGAGATCCGTCGCCTTGCAGGCTGCATTCGCGACAATGACAAAATGATCCTCATAGCGCGCGATCATCAGGTCGTCGATTAAACCGCCCGCCTCGTTGGTGAAAAAGCCATAGCGTTGTCGCATCGGCGCCAACCCGAGCAGATCGACGGGTATGAGTATCTCGAGCGCGCGGGCGGCAGCCTCAACACCCTTGGCATGCCGCACCATGATCTGGCCCATATGGCTCACATCAAAAAGTCCCGCAGCCGAGCGGGCCCAGCGGTGCTCTGCCATTACGCCGGGCGCGTATTGGAGAGGCATGGTGTAGCCTGCAAAACCGGTCATTTTCGCGCCGAGCGCGGTATGCAATCCCGTCAGGGGCGTTCGAAGCAAGTCAGATACGTCGGACAAGACGCCGTTTCCTCTGGTCACGCCGGTCGTGGAGGTTGTCCAAATCCGGCATCGTTAATGCGCATGGCTCTCATGCGCCCGATGCCCCCTCTGTCCTTTGGCCTGAGATCGCTATCCCTTCGGCGCCCTGATCGGTGTCAGGGTCTCTCCAGAGTATCTTTGGTCCGAACGGTCCTGGCGCCTGAGAGTTTCCGGGGCGGTTGCTCCTTCGGCACCGGCCGTCGCGATAGGCTTGGCCGGTTCTCCCGTTTCGGTCTATGTCGAGCGTAGCGGGCCAAATGAGCTGCGACAAGTGTTATCGTGGGAGAGCGGGTATGGGGTATTTTGTGGGCTATGGCAGCCTAGTGAACCGAATGACCCATGACCATGAGGTCGTCTCACCCGTTCGTCTGCGCGGATGGCGACGGATGTGGCGCAAGACCGCCTTGCGCGAGGCCGCGTTTCTGACGGTGGTTCCCGACCCGTTATGTGAGATCGATGCGCTCGTGGCGGCGGTTGCCCCACAGGATTGGCAAGCGCTCGACCAGCGTGAGGCCGCTTATGCCAAACACCCGGCGCGGCACCAGATTGGGGTGCAGTTGCCACGGGACGCACCTGTGGTTGTTTACGCCATCGAGCAAGGCAAACACCATCCGCCTGACCCGAAAAGTCCGGTTTTGCTCAGCTATATTGATGTTGTGGTGCAGGGATATCTGCATGTCTTTGGGGAGGCGGGCGTTCAGCGCTTTTTCGACACTAC
>JBCCNY010000352.1:0-3671 GCA_039025595.1 Pseudomonadota bacterium
CAAATCCAAGCGGCCCGCCGGGATTTCCGATGCAGAGATGGAGCGTCGGATGAAGGCGCTTGCGGCGGCGCGGGAACGGGAAACCGAAGAGGCTCAGGCGCGTGCGGCTGAAGAGAAGGCGCGAGAAGAAGAGCGCTTGCGCCGCCGCGAGGAAGCGGAAACCAAAGAACGCGAACAGCGAGAGGCCGAAGAGAAAGCCAAGGCCAAGGCCGACGAGGAAGAGCGCCTAAAGCGCGAAGCGCAGGCGGCATCTGCAAAACAGGCCGCTGCGGCGGTTGCGGCTCCGGGTCAGGATGCGGCACCCGCTGCGCGCGCGCCGAAACAAGCACCTCGAAAGGCAACGGAACGCGACCGTGAAGATGCCCGGAACAAGGGTCGCGGACGTGGCGACGATGGTGGTCGACGGTCTGGCAAACTGACGCTTAACCAAGCCCTGTCAGGTAACGAAGGTGGGCGGCAAAAATCGCTTGCGGCGATGAAACGCAAGCAGGAGCGCGCCCGTCAAAAGGCCATGGGTGGAGCGGAAACCCGTGAGAAGATTGTGCGTGAAATCCAATTGCCCGAAGTGATCGTTGTTTCAGAGCTGGCCAACCGTATGGCGGAACGCGTGGGCGATGTGGTCAAGGCACTGATGCAAAACGGCATGATGGTGACGCAAAACCAGTCGGTTGATGCCGATACCGCAGAACTGATCATCCAAGAATTTGGTCACAAGGTCACTCGTGTGAGCGATGCCGATGTCGAGGATGTGATCGACACGGTCGAGGACAGTGCGGACGATCTGAAGCCACGTCCGCCGGTGATAACGATCATGGGTCATGTCGATCACGGCAAAACCTCGCTTTTGGATGCCATACGCGATGCCAAGGTCGTCGCAGGCGAGGCGGGCGGGATCACCCAGCATATCGGGGCCTACCAGGTCAAAACAGACGGTGGCGCGGTTCTGTCGTTCCTCGACACGCCCGGCCACGCGGCCTTTACATCGATGCGCGCGCGGGGAGCACAGGTCACCGATATCGTCGTGCTGGTTGTGGCGGCTGATGATGCGGTAATGCCGCAAACGATCGAGGCCATCAATCACGCCAAGGCGGCCGAAGTGCCGATGATTGTCGCGATCAATAAAATCGATAAGCCCGAGGCCAACCCTGACAAGGTGCGCACTGATTTGTTGCAGCATGAGGTGATCGTCGAAAAGATGTCGGGTGAGGTGCAGGATGTTGAGGTGTCGGCCATTTCCGGCCAGGGTCTTGATGAGTTGCTCGACTCAATCGCGCTTCAGGCGGAAATTCTGGAATTGCAGGCCAATCCGGACCGCGCGGCCGAGGGTGCCGTGATCGAGGCACAGCTTGATGTCGGTCGCGGACCTGTCGCGACGGTTCTTGTTCAGCGTGGCACGCTGAGACAGGGCGATATTTTTGTGGTGGGTGAACAGTTTGGCCGAGTGCGCGCGCTGATGAACGATCGGGGCGATCGGGTCAAAGAAGCGGGACCATCCGTGCCTGTCGAGGTCTTGGGCCTCAACGGCACGCCCGAGGCGGGCGATGTGCTGAACGTGGTGGAGACCGAGTCGCAGGCGCGGGAAATCGCTGAATACCGCGAGAAACTGGCCAAAGAAAAACGCGCCGCCGCGGGCGCCGGAGCGTCTCTCGAGCAGCTTTTGGCGCAAGCCAAAGAGAATGAGAACGTGGCTGAATTGCCTATCTTGGTGAAGGCCGATGTGCAGGGCAGCGCCGAGGCAATTGTTCAGGCGATGGAAAAGATCGGCAACGAAGAGGTGCGCGTCCGCGTGCTCCATTCCGGTGTTGGTGCGATCACGGAGTCAGATATCGGCCTCGCTGAGGCGAGCGGCGCGCCAGTGTTGGGCTTTAACGTGCGCGCCAACGCACCGGCGCGGAATTCGGCCAACCAAAAGGGCGTGGAAATCCGCTATTATTCGGTGATCTATGATCTTGTTGACGATGTGAAAGCAGCGGCGTCTGGCCTTTTGGGCGCAGAAATCCGCGAGAACTTCATCGGTTACGCTTCGATCAAGGAAGTTTTCAAGATCACGGGTGTCGGGAAAGTGGCGGGTTGTCTTGTCACCGAAGGCGTGGCGCGGCGTTCTGCTGGTGTGCGCTTGCTGCGAGATGACGTTGTCATTCATGAAGGCACTCTGAAAACGCTCAAACGCTTCAAGGACGAGGTGCCCGAGGTCCAGTCTGGCCAGGAATGCGGTATGGCGTTCGAGAACTACGAAGACATTCGCGAGGGTGACGTGATCGAAATCTTCGAGCGTGAAGAGGTCGAACGCAATCTGGCATAGCGCGGGGCGATCGCGTCCCTGCGCTGACTGCCCAGCTTGGATCATCGACGTGTCTCAAATCGTTTCGGGATCGTAATCGAAGTGTAACGTCACTGTCTTCGGTCTGTTACGTCTCCTGACGATGATGCCGCGGACGCAAAGGCGTCGAGCACGACGAAACAAGGAGAAAGATGTGACCAGGACAGTTTGCTTTGCCGCGATTGCAGGACTGATGCTGAGCTTGGGTACATCAGCTCAGTCGCAAGAGACCGGGAATGTGGTCTTTTTCCATCCCGATGGTACCGGCGTGAACCACTGGCTGGCCGCGCGAATGCACGTTGTTGGCCCCGATGGAGAGCTGAATTGGGACAAGCTGCCTGCCCTTGGCGTCTATACCGGGCATATGGCCGACCGCGTGACAGGCACGTCTCACGGGGGTGCGACAGTACACGCCTATGGGGTTAAGGTCGTAGCAAACAGCTTTGGGATGAATGGCAAAGAGGCTTTGACAGCGGCCTCAGGTTCAAACATGTCCATTGCGCAAGAGGCGATAGCGGCAGGTAAATCCGTGGCACTGGTTCAGACCGGCCATATCGCCGAGCCGGGCACGGCGGTATTTGTCGCCTCAAATGAAAGCCGGCGGAATGCGCCGGAAATCGCGGAGGCTGTCATCAATTCCGGTGCACAAGTGATCATGGCCGGAGGTGAGCGGTTTTTGCTACCTCAAGGCACTGAGGGTCGGCACGGAAAAAGCGCGCGCGAGGACGATGTGAACCTGATCGCCCGCGCAGAAGAGCTGGGATACACAATCGTGTATACACGTGACGAGCTGATGGCATTGAATCTCGCCGATGTAGATAAGTTACTGGGAGTGTTTGCGCATAATCACACATTCAACGATCAGGAACGCGAACGCAATCTGATCGATGGCAAGCCTACCTATTGGGAATATGCGCCCAGCATCGCAGAGATGTCCGCCGTGGCGCTTGAGATCGTGTCACGTAACGAAGACGGCTTTCTCGCTGTGATCGAAGAAGAAGGCACCGACAACATCGCCAACAATATGAACGCGGCGGGCACGCTCGAAGCGCTGTCGCGTGCGGATGCGGCCGTCGGGACGATCCTTGATTTCATGAGTGATAGAGACGACACGCTGCTGGTCATGGCGGCGGACAGTGATGCGGGCGGTCTCCAGGTTGTCAGCCAGAAAGAGGGTCCGGTTGACGCCACGACTCGCGGTGGCGGTATTTTGCACGGGCAACAAGGCGCTTTTGGCGACGCGTTTGAAACTCGCCCAGACAAGAATGGTCAGACGCATTTCTTTGGGATTTCCTGGGTGGGTTACAATGATGTGGCGGGTGGAATCCTTGTCCGTGGCGCGGGTCTAAAC
>JBCCNY010000353.1:0-3651 GCA_039025595.1 Pseudomonadota bacterium
ATCGCGACCTATCCTGCCGAACCAGATGTCACCGAAACAACGGATCGAAACTGGGTTTCCGGAAAGCGTGTTGAAGCCACGACCCTTGTCGCCGAAAGCGGGGGCTCCGGATTGGTCCCGGCGATCGAGGTGGAGTGGTACAACCTTGAGAGAAAAAGCATCGAAACCACGCGTGTCGACGGCTTTGAACTGAGCGTTGATGCCCCGGTCGCGCGCGACGGCCCTGACGTCAACCCTGGGCTCTTGTTGGTTTTGGCGGTGGTCGTCGTCGTGGTTTTCGTCGCTGCACGCGTGTTCAGGTGGATCTTACCCCGGCTGCGCGCCAGATACGACATCCGGCAAAAAGAGCGGGAAGGAACAGAACACTGGGCTTACACGCAACTGCAACAGGCTATGCGGCGGCGGGATTACGGAGGCGTGATATCCGCCTACTCAACTTGGCAGGCACGATTGCCTACGCCCGACGCTAGTGAAGGTCCCGCGCTGCAAGTGGCGCTTGCCAATGTTGGTCGGTGTTTTTTCGGCCCGGCGGAGGAAACTCACGCCTCCGCATGGTTCGAGCTATCCAAAGTTTTAGAAAACTACAGAGCGCAACATGTTACCGGCCGCAAAAGGCACAATTCAGGATACCGTCTTGCTCCAATCAATCCGGAACGACCACGATAAGGATGGCGTTGGCCCGCGTTTGTTGGGCGCGATGAAAGTCGGTATCTTCTTCGGCTCTACCGCTATGCGACTGGAGACAGTCCTAAGACGAAAGTCCTATCGGACTTTCGAGACCTGTTTTGCTATACACTTTTCGCATACTTGCGCCAGAGTATGACTTAAGGGGGGAAAATGGCTGCATTTCTGATCGCCGACGTCAAAGTAACAGACGACGCTTGGGTGCCGGACTACGCCGCAAAAGTCCATGATATTGCTGCAAAGCACGGGGGGAAGTACCTCTCTCGTTCCGGCAATATCGAGACAATCGAGGGTGAGGGGCTCGATACGACGTTGATCGCCCTGATCCAGTTCCCGTCGCGAGAAGCGCTGGACGCTTTCGTGAACGATCCCGAATACGCGCCGTTTGGCAAAGCGAGGCAGGAGGGCAGCGTGAGCCGCTTTCACGTCATAGACGACACCGACCTCGCCGGTGCGATACCTTACTTGCCCGCAGCGGGATAGATCGTCGGCTATTCTAGCCAAGCGGCGAGCGGCCTGTCCCGATACAGTATGTCGTAATAAGCTATGTGACCGGTCAGCCAGACCTGACAGGTCGTTCATGTAGTGGTGGAGTTTCTACATTGTTGGCCGCATCGCTTTTAAGATCATCCACGCGTCGGCATCTGTAAAGCACGCCTAAAAACGTTGTGCGCTACTCACCCCAGATATCATTGGTCGGAAGCGGAAGATGATACCTCTTCAAGCTTTTACTCACATCCATTTTTCTCAAGCGTTCAAGAGCTTGTAGCAGTTCCTCAATCGATGTTTCCTTTGACTGTTCGTAGGAAATCGACTTCAGAAAAAACTCTGCATATGCAGTTATGTACTCCGAGTTCTGCCTTTTCCGCTTAGGTCTTTCATTTCTCTCCAATCTGATCGCGTCTTGATACAAAGTCTTAGCGCGGTCCATATTTCCCAGACGCATATTTGAATTGGCAGCTTGACACGCGCAAATAGCCAGAAGCCAGGCTGGCGCTTTTATCCTAAGGTAAATTTCAATTGCTCTTTGATCATGACCAGATGATGCCAGGGAATTCGCCTTATGCCATTTCGCGATAGAAATGCGATCAGTGAGAGCTCGAACAATGGGATGCAGTCTAGTCAAAACCATGGCCTCTAGTCATAACCCCTAGTCGTAAATGGCGGGTCCGTCGATCAATCCTAGTCGGTCTGCCTGTAGCCAACCATCTAGCCCGCTGTTTAATCGATTTTTCGAGCAACCGAAACGAGCGGGCGCGGCGTTAGATCGAAGCGCTTGGTTAACGCGTGGCGTTCAATGGGTCTGATCGAGACGTCGTGTTTTCTTGCGGTGCAAGCTGCAGCAGGTTGTCGGATATCTCCTCGGCGATGGCCCGTGCGTCCACAACGTCTCGCTCCGCGGAGATGCGCAAACCCATCAGGTCCGACTGATACCGTCGCGCAAGCGCTTTTGGGTCGAGTGCTGCGTCTATCTTCCCTTGGGCCTGAGCCGCCTGAAACAGCTCTGCGAACAGGTTCTCCATTGTCTTCAGATGCCGATTGGCGACCTCGGCGAGCGAATGGTCACGCCCGCTTAATTCAAGCACCGATTTCGCCAGCATGCAGGCCTTTGCCGGGGTGTCCGGATTGCAAATGGTACGAAAGGGAAACGCCTGTAATGCCGCGAGCGGCCCGAGCTCTTCCACAAGCGCCTCGAGGCGTTGAACGCCATCCTGTGCGTAGCGCTCAAGCGTTAACTCGAACAGCGCGTCTTTGGAGCCGAAGGCCGCATAAAAGCTACCCGGTTTCAGGTCGAGCACGCGCTCGAGATCCTTCATGGACGTGCCCGCCCAACCCTGTTTCCAGAACAGGTCACGGGCCCGCTCAATCAAAGCATCTCGGTCATATTCAGGTTTGCGAGGCATCGCGGTTGGGCCTTTTATCTCGGATCACTTCACACATTCTTGAACGATTGATCAAATATATACTTGAATGATCACTCAAGAAAGTCTAATTTTCTTTTTGTCACGCATTTTTTGAGGACCAGATCATGACCGACTTCCCATCGCATTCGCTGGAGACCGCGCCCGAAGGCTCCAAGCCGCTCATCGAAAACTCGCAGAAGGCGTTTGGACGGCTGCCCGGCCTTCACAAGGTTCTGGCGGAGAGTCCACAGGCTTTTGAAGGCTACCAGATGCTGCACAAGCTGTTTACCGCGACTGATTTTGACGCAGAAGAACTGACTGTCGTCTGGCAGGCAATCAATGTCGAGCACGAGTGCCATTATTGTGTGCCCGCTCACACAGGAATTGCCAAGATGATGAAGGTCTCTGACGAAATCTCCGAAGCCCTGCGCAACGAAACACCCTTACCGACCGCGAAACTAGAGGCGTTGCGGACATTCACCGTGCAAATGGTACGCGCACGCGGAAATGTCACTGAGGCGCAGATGCAGGCGTTCTTCGACGCTGGATATGGGCACCGCGCCGTGTTGGACGTGGTGCTTGGGCTGGCACAAAAAACCATGTCAAACTACATCAACCATATGGCTCAGACACCTGTGGATGAGGTGTTTCATCCGCTGCTGTGGAAGCGCGGCGATACGCCTTTGGCCGCTTAAACCCGGACATTCCGTCAAATAAAACAAAGGCGCGTTTCTGAGAGGAGGCGCGCCCTTTTCGTGACGTTCGACACCCGAGCGGCGAGATCTGAACGGCGTGCGGGCCTGACCCCCATTTTTACGCAAGGTCCCTCTGTGATCTGATCCGGCAAAGCGGAGCGCTCAGCCTCGCCTCAGTATTCTTTGTCGAGGCAATTTCAGATCGCCCATGCACACTCAGATTATTGCCTCAGGTGCAATAATAAATACCTAATCTTTTCAATTCACTTTAACAGTCGCTACCGCAAATATAGCGTAGAGTTTAACGCGAGGAGCATTCCCATGAGCTGGAACCCCACCCACGGGCCCGATTGCCCGCAGGCCGGCTG
>JBCCNY010000354.1:0-3621 GCA_039025595.1 Pseudomonadota bacterium
CGGGTGATACGCAGCGTATAAATCTTTCCATCCAGCACAATTTGCGCCGTCGTCTGACCACCGGTCAGTTCTCTAGCATCATAGCTCGCAGGCACGGGCTCGTGCGTCGGTGTGTCTTGCATTATCGGCGTCGGTCGAGCGTTCATTATGTCCCTTTCTCGACCCCACAAATAACACGGTCGATCATGCTTTCGATCCCCAGTCCGGCTGCCAGCATCGGCCGCCACCACGTATCCGACGTGGACGGGACGACTTTTCGAAGTTCGGTCGTCATCTCTGTTTTACCCGTAGGCAGATGCTGCATTGCAATTTACCTGATACTGGAAAAGCGTGGCGATCATCTGCTGCGCAGGCTCCTTAATCCTTACTGTTTTGGTAATCTTTGTCAAGCATAGCCAGATCAGCCCGCCGCAAACTGTTTCGCAAGACCAGAGCCAAGACCATCTGAGATCAGGCGAGCACCTGTCACAAGAAACAGCGAAGACACCTGAAGCTGCGCAAAATCTACGCGAAACGACGCAAAAGATGGTCAATGTGATACAAGAGACCTATGCTTGTAGCACACCAGCGCGCCCCAACGATACAAGACACATTTCAATGACCATGCATAAACGAAACCAGTTACCTTTATCCGTCGACATCACGGACAAAAGAGATGTGCGCACACAATTTGCCGCGCTTTGCTATCGGAACGTATCGGACAAAACGCAGATCTTGCTGATCTCTTCGCGTCGGACAGGCCGTTGGATCATTCCGAAAGGCTGGCCGATTGACGGACGGACGCCTTCGGCCTGCGCCCTCACGGAAGCATGGGAAGAAGCGGGCGTTGCGGGAAAAGTAACGGGCGGCTGTCTGGCGCTTTACACGTATCTTAAAGAGATCGACGGGGAAGAACCACTTCCCTGTGCCGTCATGGTCTATCCTGTAAAGGTGCGAGCCATGGCGGACAAATATCCCGAGGTCGGTCAGCGAAAACGCAAGTGGATGAGCCCCAGACGCGCGGCCGAACGTGTCAGGGAGCCAGAGTTGTCTCATCTGTTGCGTCGGTTCAACCCACGCCATCTGCCGCGCTGAGCAGCTTTGTGAACCTCTTGTAAATGCGGGGCGTTTATCTAACTATTGGTCGGGTTGCGACGGAGTGAGCGGTGATAAAATTCACGCTGAAATGTGAAAACGGACATCAGTTTGATAGCTGGTTCCAATCGACATCCGCATTTGAAAAGCTCAACAACGCGGCGATGGTGACCTGCGAGACCTGCGGCTCAACCCTGGTCGAAAAGGCGATTATGGCCCCAGCGGTTCGCGCCGGGCGGGATCAATCCAGACCGCTCTCCAATCCGCAGACCGATGCGGAAAAAGCGCTTGCATCAATGCGGAAAGAAATCGAGGGAAAGTCTGAATATGTCGGTCTAGGCTTCGCCAACCAGGCGCGTGACATGCATGATGGGCTCGTTCCCCCTCGTCCGATCCACGGCGAGGCAAAACCGGAAGAAGCGCGCAAGCTGGTCGAAGATGGCGTGCCTGTGGCACCGCTGCCTTTCGTTCCAAACCGGAAGTCAAACTAGAGGCGCCTCATGCATGTCCTGATCACAGGTGCGAACCGCGGAATCGGTGCCGCTCTGGCTAACGCGTATCGAGAAGGCGGGCATCGGGTGATGGCCACGGCCCGCGACGGGAGCACCGGCGCCACGCTTGATGTAACCTCACCGGAGAGCCACGCCGCACTGGCACACAGCCTTGATGCCGATGCTGTTGATTTGTTGATCTGCAATGCAGGCGTCTATCTCGACAAGTCCGAAAATCTGGGCGATGGCTTCCCCACCCAGATGTGGGCCGACAGTTTCGCGGTCAACGTCACTGGTGTCTTCCTTACCGTCCAGACCCTCTTGCCTAACCTGCAATCGGCTGAAGCTCCCAAAGTAGCGATCCTTTCCAGCCAGATGGCCAGCCATGAACGCGCGCCTGGCGGCAGCTATATCTATCGCAGTTCGAAAGCCGCAGCGCTCAATCTCGGGCGTAACCTCGCCCACGACTTGCACTGTCTTGGCATTGCAGTAGGCATCTATCATCCCGGTTGGGTGCGCACGGAGATGGGCGGCGACAGTGCAGATATATCGGTGGCCGAGGCGGTGGCTGGTTTGCAAGCACGGTTTGAGGCGCTCACCCTTGAGACCACCGGCTGCTTCGAGACCTGGGATGGTCGCCCACACCCTTACTGACATCCACGGTCGCGCCACTTGCCTAAGGCGGAGCGCCCGCGTAAACCACCGCAGATCGGGAAAAAAACAGGCGGCACATGTGGGGCCGTGAATTGAAATGCCTCTCCTTGTGATGAAATTCGGCGGCACGTCGGTGGCCAATATCGACCGGATCCGCCGCGCGGCCAAACGGGTTGGGGTCGAGGTGGCCAAAGGCTATGACGTGATTGTCATCGTCTCGGCCATGGCGGGACGCACCAATGAATTGGTGGGCTGGGTCGATGAGATCAGCCCGCTTTTCGATGCCCGCGAATATGATGCGGTCGTGGCATCGGGCGAAAACGTCACCGCGGGCCTGATGGCGCTGACCTTACAGGAAATGGAGGTCCCGGCCCGAAGCTGGCAGGGCTGGCAGGTGCCTCTTCTGACGACATCCGCGCATTCCGCCGCCCGGATAGAAGACATCCCCACAGACAACATCAACGCCAAATTCTCAGAAGGTATGCGGGTGGCGGTCGTGGCTGGGTTTCAGGGGCTCAGCCCGGAAGGACGGATCACGACGCTGGGGCGCGGGGGATCGGATACCACGGCTGTGGCCTTTGCCGCCGCTTTCGGCGCGGAAAGGTGCGATATCTTTACCGATGTGGATGGGATCTATACCACCGACCCCCGGATCGCGAGCAAGGCGCGCAAGCTTGACAAGATTGCGTTTGAGGAAATGCTGGAGCTTGCGAGCCTCGGAGCCAAGGTGCTGCAGACCCGGTCGGTGGAACTGGCCATGCGCTACAATGTGCGTCTGCGGGTGTTGTCGAGTTTCGAGGAACAAAGCGACGAGGCCGGTACGCTGGTTTGCGCAGAGGAGGAAATCATGGAATCAACTATCGTGAACGGGATCGCTTACTCTCGCGACGAGGCCAAGATGACGCTTATCTCAGTGGCAGACCGCCCCGGCATCGCCGCAGCGATTTTTGGACCACTTTCGGATGCCGGCGTTAATGTCGACATGATCATCCAGAATATCTCGGAGGAAGGGCGCACCGACATGACCTTTTCCTGCCCCACCAATCAGGTGACGCGGGCCGAGAAAGCGCTGCAAGAGGCCAAAGAAAGCGGAGAGCTCAATTTCCACGATCTCGTAGCGGATACGGAGGTGGCCAAGATTTCGGCTGTTGGCATCGGCATGCGCAGCCAGTCCGGCGTGGCGGCGACCATGTTCCGTACGCTGCGCGATGAAGGGATCAACATAAAGGTCATTTCAACCTCGGAGATCAAGATTTCTGTCCTGATCGACCGGAAGTATATGGAACTTGCGGTTCAGGCACTGCATGATGCCTTCGGGTTGGAAAACGCGGCCTGACCCTGTTCCGCGTGGGCGTTTCCCCTGACGTCTGCGCCCCCCGACACAGGACTCGTAATGGACGAC
>JBCCNY010000355.1:0-3620 GCA_039025595.1 Pseudomonadota bacterium
CTGGTCGGTGGGCTGGCCTCGCTTGCGGATTTAACCATACTTAAGCGTATTGATTATGATCCGGAGCGCACCATCGTCGCCACGATTGGGTTATTGTACATCATCCAGCAGGTCACATTGATGACCTATGGACCCGACGCACGGGCGGTCGAGCCGCCATTCAATCAGCGTATTGCCTTGCCTTGGGTCGAGTGGGGTGAAGACGGGTTTGCGTTCTACTATCCCTGGGGTCTTTCGATCACGAGCTACAAGCTGGCGGTGATTGGCGCGGCTGTGGTGATCCTTCTCGGCGTCTGGTTGATGATGACCCGCACTCGCCTGGGTCTTATCATGCGTGCGACGCAGGCGGATCGGGAAATGGCCACGGCGTTTGGCATCCCGGTCGAGCGGGTTTATGCGGTTGTCTTCGGATTGGGCGCCGGGCTGGCCGCACTGGCGGCTGTCTTGATCGTTCCGATTCAGCAGGCGCATTATCTCATGGGGGCCGACCCGCTGCTCCTTAGCTTTATTGTGGTGATCATTGGTGGCTTGGGAAGTCTTCCGGGCACGCTCCTCGCCGCAGCCTTTATCGGGCTCAGTGATGGCATCATCTCCGTCTTATTTTCACCGACACTAGCCAAGATTTTTGCCACTCTGCTCGTTGGGCTAGTCTTGGTCTTTCGACCGCAAGGCCTCTTCGGCGCGCGTGCGGCATGAGTGATACGGCACGCGTCCTGATGCTCCATTTGGGCTTGATCGCCGTGCTCTTTGCCCTTCATTTTGCACTTCCCGCTTATCACCACGGAAACCTCGCCCGGATCATGGTGCTGGCCAGCTACGCGATCGGATACAACATTATCTTTGGCTATACCGGCTTGCTCAGCCTTGGACATGCATTGTTTTTCGCGGCGGGTATGTACGGGATGGCGCTACCGATTCAGCATCTCGATATGCCCGCGTTGCCCGCGCTTGGCCTAGGCCTGTTGGCGGGTCTCGTGGTCTCTACGGGTCTGGCGATGCTGGCGCTGAGAACCACCGGCGTCGCTTTCATGATCGTGACGCTGATGTTCGCGCAGGCCGGATTTCTGACAATTCTCTACTTTGGTGATTACACGCGCGGTGACGAGGGTTTTGTTATTCAGCAAGCGCAGCGGATTGTTGCCGGAATCGACTTTTCAAACGAGGATTCCCGTTACCTCGCCGCATGGGGTCTGTTCTCTGTTTCCTTGCTGATATGTCTTAGTGTTGTGCGCCACCCGTTTGGCAAAACGCTCATCGCGATCCGAGAGAATGAAGAACGGGTGCGGATGTTAGGCTATAACACCCAGCGTTTGAAATTGTGGGCGATGATCCTTTCCGGTGTTGTGTCCGCCGCTGCCGGGGCGGCCTATGGCTTTCTGTTCGGATATGCAGGCGCAACATTCGCATCCGTACAGTATTCCATTCTGCCGCTTCTCTGGGTGTTGCTCGGCGGCGCGGGCACGGTGATCGGTCCCTTCGTCGGTGCCCTCTTCATGTTCTATCTGATTGATCTCAGCTCAGGCTTGACCACGGCGCATATGCTGCTGGCTGGGATCGCGCTCGTGCTGCTGACCCTCTTCGCGCCACAAGGCCTCACAGGCGAGGTACGCCGCAGGTTCTGGAAATCTCTGCCATGAGTCTGCTTTCGACGACCGGATTGCGAAAGTCCTTTGGTGGTCTGGATGCGGTTGGTGGCGTTGATCTGTCTGTCAAAGCTGGCGAAGTGCGGGCGCTCATCGGGCCCAACGGCGCAGGCAAGACAACGCTGGTTGGGCTCATTTGCGGTCGTTTGTTGCCAAGTGCCGGTCGGGTCGTGTTCGATGGCCGCGATATCACGGGGATGTCTGCCGATGCGCGGATCCGTCTCGGCATGGCCTATACGTTTCAGATCACATCTATCTTTCCGGGTCTGCCGGTGCCGGAAAATGTAGCACTCGCTGCGCGTAATCGTCACCCCTCCTCGCGGGTCGACGACATCGTGGCCGACGCTCTGGATCGAGTAAATCTCACGCAGGAAGCACACGAACTGGCGGGCAATCTCAGCTATGGCCACCAGCGCTTGCTGGAGATTGCGATGGGTCTGGCGCAGGCGCCTCAATTGCTGATCCTGGATGAGCCGACGCAGGGCCTGTCGGAAGGCGAAGTGGCCGCCTTCAAACGCCTTGTGAGAGAGCTGGCCGACCAAATGACTGTTCTGCTGATCGAACACAACATGGATGTGGTCATGGCGATTGCCGATCGCGTGACGGTGCTGACCTCTGGTCGTATTCTCGCCGAAGGAACACCAGACGACATACGCGCAGATGATGCAGTTCAGGCCGCCTATCTGGGAGAGCGCTGATGCTGGAGCTGCGCGGTGTGACATCGGGTTATGGCGAGGCGATGGTTCTTCGCGATGTGTCCTTCACGGCGGTAAAAGGTGAAATCCACTGTTTGATGGGCCGCAATGGAGCTGGCAAAACCACAACTTTGCAGACGATCATGGGCCTTCTGCCGCTGCGCGAGGGCGATATCGCCCTTGATGGCCGCTCCATTTCGCAACTGCCCGCCCATGAAGTGCCTCTCAATGGCTTGGGATACGTGCCGCAAGGACGACGGCTTTTTGCAGGTCTCAGCGTCGCAGAGAATCTGGACGTTGCTTTGCGGGCGCATGGCGGCAGCGCGGACCTTCGGGAAGAGGTGCTTGATCTTTTTCCCCGGCTGCGAGACCGGCTGTCTCAGGCGGCAGAGACATTGTCGGGCGGCGAGCAACAGATGCTGGCCACGGCGCGCGCGCTTTGTCTGCGGCCTAAGATTCTGTTGCTCGATGAACCGACCGAGGGGCTTCAACCTTCGGTGATCGACACAATTCAGACGGTCATCATTGGCGCGCGCGACAAGGGTTTGGCTGTCCTGCTTGTCGAACAAAGGATCGACGCCGTCCTTGCCATCGCGGACAGGATTACCTTCGTTGAAAATGGTCGCGTGATGAGCACACTGCCTGCCGTCGCGCTGCACGAGGATCGCAAACCCTTTACGACCTATCTGGGTGTTTGAGGGCGTGGCGCGATGGCGTCACTCTGATATTCAGCACGTTGTTCCGGGCTGACCTTTGCTGCAGAAGCCAGTATAGCCCTCCCCTGTAAGGCATTTTCCCGGCACCGAATGACAAACGCACCTCACCCCAAACGCGAACCGCTTTTCTCCGCGGCAGACCGTGACAACATGCGCTGGTTCTGGCGGCTCTACCTGCGCAAGCATTCGGGCATGCTGTTATTGGTTCTGCTGCTGATCCTAGCGCAGGGCCTTGTCTATCAACAGTTCCTCGCCATGACAGAGAGTGGTTTGCGCGTCATTTTCGATTCCGGCGCCTTGCAGGAACTCGTGGTCGTCTGCATCACGGTTTTCGTTCTTTTCACGTTGCGCGGGATCGTGTCCTTTTTGGCCCCGGCGATGACGGTGAAAGTGTCCAACCAGGCCGTGTTCGAGATGCGACGCGACCTGATCGCGCATATGATGTCGCTCGATCTAGCTTATTTTGAGCGCACGAGATCGGGCGAGATTTTGCAGCGTATCGTGGCGCAGACCCAAGGTGTGGGGCTTTTTGTAGGCCTCAGCCTGCCGGGCGCGCTGCGCGATGC
>JBCCNY010000356.1:0-3602 GCA_039025595.1 Pseudomonadota bacterium
AGAAAGGAGTGACGGTATGGCATTCTACGATAACGCTCGCGCTTCTGACCGGGCAAACCGAGCAGGCGCTTCTATCATTTCTCGCGTCGCCGCAGCCATTGCGCAGTGGAACGAAGCGCGCAAGACACGCGCAGCTCTCGCCCGCCTGAGCGATCGCGAACTCGACGACATCGGGCTCTCCCGCGCCGACATTGATAGCATCTGATACCAAAACGGATCTCGATATCTGTCCCGGTTTTCGCTAGGGCAAACACCGGAAAATGAAAAACCCTGCACGTTGACCGACGTGCAGGGTTTTATCTCGAGAGGCGTCTTCTTCGGAGGCGAGAGGCCAGAGAAAACGTGAACTCGTAACTATAATTATCGCGCCACAAAGGGCCGCAAGACTTCCGCAACAGCCGCCGTGACGTCGTCTTTGGCCATAATGACCGCGCCGGCTTTCTCAACGACTGTGCCTTGTTTCAAGGCGTCGACCCGCAGATCGTAAACCGTTCCGCCAAGGTGAGCCAGGATCATACCTTTGAATACAAAGAAGCCAACGACCAATAAAAGCAGGCCGCGCACAGAAAAAGACGCACGGCGCCGTTTCGGGCGAAAGACGATAAGCCCCTCGTTGGTCACTTTGGCACTATAGCCATTTGCAAGGCGCGCGCGCTTGCGGTCGATCCGCTTCAGCCGCGCGTCAAAAGTCTCATATGGGTTACTCATTTCACAGTCACACAGGTTCGGAAAAACTTCACTAATGGGTAAATTCCGAATATGGCCAAAATGGGGCATGTGCCCCATAAACGGACAATTCATGAAGATATTCAGCCTCTTTTCCAGACCCTAAGCGTCGCCCAATCACCAATCTCGCTCGCGATTTCGACATTGTTTCCACCTGCCGAATAAACGTCACGCACCTCATCGACCTGGGTCGCTAAAATGCCGGATAGAATCACGCATCCGTGAGGACTCAGCGCGGTCAGTATGGTCGGCGCAAGCGCGATCAGAGGGCCCTTGAGGATGTTGGCGAAAACAAGGTCGAACGGAGTGGCTTGCGCGATTTTCGGGTCGTCTAAACCGGCCGCGACATGCGTGGTCACACGCTCACTCAGATGATTGGCGGTCAGGTTGACCTCGGCCACATCAATTGCCACGGGGTCAATATCGCTGGCTAGAACCCGAGCCTGCGGGAAGGACCGCGCAGCCGCCATCGCCAAAACCGCCGTGCCACAGCCCAGATCAAGAACCACACGCGGAGCGTCCTTAACTTCACAGGCATAGGCCTCGAGCGCCAGAAGACAGCCAAGTGTTGTTCCGTGGTGACCCGTTCCAAAAGCCATCGAGGCTTCAATCAGCAGCGGCTCCACCCGATCAGGCACGGCCTCCGCATCATGGCTGCCATGCACAAAAAAGCGGCCGGCGCGCACCGGGTGCAACTCTCGTTTAACATGCGCGACCCAGTCGGTATCGGGCAGTTCGGAAACAATGAAGTCGCGCGCCTTGTGCAGGGCTGACAACAACATCAGCCCCGCGCGGTCTGGAGTTTCCTCGAAATAGGCGCCGACCTCCCATAAGGCGGAGCCGTCTTCCAGTGCGAAGACCCCAATACCGGTGGGTGCGGGATCAAGATTTTCGAGTGCTTCACCCAAGGCTTCGGCATGGCTTTTGTCGTCCAGCAGTGTGAGGGCGGTAAAAGTTGTCATGCGCTTACCTGACAGTGGCCTATTCTGCCGGGGCCGCCGATGGCCCCGTCAGGATCGTTTCGCGTCCCGGTTCGGGATGGCGCGGGATCAGCATCGCCAGCGTAAACGACACCAAAGCCATGCCTGCCGCCAAACCAAACACGGCTTGCGGCGCGACCAGCCAAAGATAGCCCAAAGCGGCGGGCAAAAAGACCGCGGCGATGTGATTTATGGTGAAGGCCACCGCCGCTGTTGGCGCAATATCCTCCGGATCGGCGATTTTCTGGAAGTAGGTTTTCAGCGCAAAGGCCAGCGCAAATAGCAGGTGGTCCACGACATAGAGCACAGCGGCCAGCATCAAGCCCCAGCCAAACATATAGAGACCGCCATAAAGCAAGAAGACGATGGCAAGCCCCGCATATTCAAAGAGCAAGACGCTGCGCTCTCCGAAAACCAAAACCGCGCGTCCCATTAAAGGTCCGAAAAACATGTTTGCCAGAAGATTGATCAGATAGAGCGCGGTCACCTCATGGACAGCGAAGCCGAACTTTTCGACCATCATGAAACCAGCAAAGACAATGAAGATCTGGCGCCGGGCGCCCGACATAAACTGCAGCGCGTAATAGAGCCAGTATCGCCTGCGCAGCACCATCTTCTTGCTTTGGGGATTTGGGGCTTCGAATTGTGGATAGGCGACCAGACAGAATATGGCGATCACCGCAGTCACACCGCCCGCCAGCATGTAAACGATGTTGTAGGTGAGGCCCAAAGGTTCCCAAAGCGCGACAATCAATCCGTAGGACACCAGCGCCGCCCCAGATCCCGCGGCGACGATCCAGCCCAGCACCTGCGGTGCACGGCGCTTGTCGATCCATTGCAGTTGGAGCGACTGATTGACCGTCTCGTAATAGTGAAATCCAATCGAACTGAGCATCGTAATGATCAGAATGCCCGCAATGCTGGGAAACCATGCCGTCATAGCCGTGGCGACGCCAAGCAGGATCAGCGACACAAGCGCCAGAACTTGCTCGCGCATGAACAGCAGGATTGCGATCACACCAACAGCGAGGAACCCGGGGATTTCGCGCACCGTATGCAGCCACCCAATATCCGAGCCGTCAAAGGCCGCGGCCTCAATAACGAAATTGTTGAGAAGCGCCGACCAAGTAGCAAAAGCAATAGGCATTGCCGCCGCCATCACGAAGAGAAGCGCGACAGGCTGACGCCAAAGTGGAAGGTGGCTCGCCTGGGACAAGGGGATGGTTTTCGCCATGCCTCTCCTTACGCCGCTTGCCGCGAAATGGCGAGAGGCGGCCGTACCTATCACTTGTGCAGATCACCCGTGCACAGCATCCGAACCGAGCACTTGGTCTATTCCAAAAGAGCGTGCCATGCCCAGACGCGTGTAGGTCGCGTTTCAAACATCTCGCGAGGCTGCCGCGAAACAATCTTCGCGCGCCGCTAAAAGGCAATTCTGACGTGCCTATCGTATTATAATGGCAGAAAGGCTGTCCTATCTCTGCACAGCCTCGTTATCGGAGGGCGAATGGCACGGATCGTATCTGCTGGGCGGCTAAGACAATCTCCTTTTTACGAGGCCACGATCAAAGAGGGGGCGGAAACGCTTTTAGCGTATAACGGCATGCTCATCCCTCGTGGATACGGGGACCGGGAGTCAGAGTACTGGCGGCTAATCAATGGTGTTTCGATGTGGGACGTAGCCGCGCAACGACAGGTCCAGATCGAGGGACCAGATGCGGCAGAACTGGCGCAAATCCTGTGCACACGGGATTTGTCTCAACAACAGATTGGCCAAGGAAAATACACCGCAATCTGCGACCACAAGGGAATTCTGATCAATGACCCGATTGCCCAGAAATTGAGCGAGACCTGCTATTGGTTGTCCATTGCTGACTCGGATATCTGGTATTGGGC
>JBCCNY010000357.1:0-3595 GCA_039025595.1 Pseudomonadota bacterium
CACGTAGTGACCCTCAACATCCGCGCCGAAACGTTCAACGAGAGACTGCGCCAACGCATCGAGACGGGCAATTTCACTCGCCTTCGGCCCAGTCAGACGCAGGAGAAACTCGCCCTCCCCTAACGCCTCGCAATGCAGGCCTCGAATGACAAAATCAATATTGCCGGCACGATTGAACAACATCATCTCGCGCTTGATATCGTCCTTGGCATCCAGAAACGTGATATCCGCCGGGAAGGCGAGCACATCGCGTAACGCCGCGGGACGTTTGTTGCGCTCCTCCGCCATCATCCGGCTGAAGGCTCGATAGCCAGGCGTGATCTTGAAATTATCGATCTTGTCCGTGCTCAGCTTGTCAAAGCTGGTATTCACATAGCCGGTCTCGTTGATGCCAAAGGCGTCATCCATCTGGCGCAGGGTCATCAGACGCAGCGGATCGGTCTCGCCATCCAACGCCTCGAGGTCATCTTCACCGGCGAAAGAAATCGCCTCTTCGGTCAGATCCACAAAACCGCGCACGGCCGTGGTGCCATAGCTATGACCCGCCCCGCCGGAGCGCTCTTTGAAAAGGCCTAGGATCGGAATGTCCTTGTCGCTTTCCACCGACAGCGCGCGCTCGTGCCAATCGGCCACCGACTGCGCGATCCGGTCAAACCGCACACCGCCCACGACGGTTTTCATATTGGGCAGGTATTTGCGAAAGACTGGATCGTTCGTGTCCAGGAAGTTGGGTTCAAAGAATTCCCCACCGGAATAGCTCTCAACCGTGCAGAGCCCCACTTTACCCATAGTTTTCATCAGCGCCTTTTCGGCCGCTTTCTGAAACTTGTAATAGGCCTCTGTTGCCGTTTCGCCATAAAGCTCTTCGGCGCGGAGCCTGACGCCCAGCGGATAAACTGCTGCCCCCCCAAAACCCAGCGCGCAGGCGATATGATGGGACGAACAGATTTGTCCGCTTTCCACCACAAGCGAAACCTTGAGCCGCAAACCTTCTTCGATAAGCCGCTGGTTGATTGCCGATACCGCGAGCGTCATGGGCATGGCCGCGCGCGCCTTTGAGATATGACGGTCGGAAAGAATGGCGATACCGCCTTTATCCCGTGCAAACTCCACCACCTGAGCGGCGACGGCGTCCATCTCTGTCACCAACGCGGCCTCGTTCGCTGGTCCATCGCCATAGACCGGCTCATAGAGAATGTCGAAACGCTCCCAAGGCGTCTCTTTCTGCGCCTTGATCTTGAGCATATCGGCCATGCGCAGCACGGGCGAATTGACGACAATCTGACGGCTGCGGGACTGACCCAAATGCGGCTTTTCGCCAAGCGCCACGCGCAGGGTCATGCCATCGGCCTCCCGGATCGAGTCGAGCGGTGGGTTGGTCACCTGCGCGAAACGTTGGCTGAAGTATTTCGCGACGCCGCCCTCATTGTCGGAGAGCGCGTTGATCGCATTGCCATAGCCCATGGCAGAAACCTTTTCGGTGCCGGTCTGCAACATCGGGTCCATCAGGAATTTGAAGCTTTCTTGATTATGCGTATAGGCGACGTAGCGCGCGGGCGTGATCATATCCCCGAAATACCGGGTCGCCGCGAGTTTGGGGTCGGCATCCGCAGAGGGCAGATCGTCGATATTGATCTGAGCTTCGGCCAGAAGGGCTGGGTAATCGGCCTTGGCCGCCAGCATCTCCAGCGCGTCTTCGGTTTCGTAGATCTTCTTTTCGAAGTGGTTGTAGTAGATCATGCCGCCCGCTTCGACGCGGCCACGGCGAATAACCGTTTCGGGCGGGAAGTTGACCTGCCCTGCCTCCGACATGACGGCCAGATACTCATCTGTCTCGACGGACCGGAGTGGACGCAAGCCAAGCCGGTCGAGGCGCGCACCGATGATCGTGCCGTCACCGAAAATAAGCGCTGCGGGACCATCGTTCTTCTCTTCTGACAAAGAGAAATACTCCAGCATCGCGCGGACCTGCGGACTGAGACGAAGGTCATTTTCCCAAGCCGGCGGCATCATCGCCACCACGGCCGTGACGAGATCCAGCCCCTCCTCGAAAACCCGGGCGTTCAGCGTCTGGTCCAGCCGGCAGCTATCGGACTGGCCTTTGGGCCGGACGATCGATTTGTTCCGCGCCAGCGCGATCGCGGCCTCAGAGAGGCGGTTTTTCTTGTCGGTGTTCAACTCGCCATTATGCGCCATCAAGCGGAATGGCTGCGCCATGGAGGGATGCGGATCGGTGTTGGTCGAAAACCGCGTATGGAAGTACATCGTGTGAACGGCGTGATCCGGATCGCTCAGATCCTTGAAATAGGGAACGATCTCCCACGAATTCAGGCGTCCCTTAAAAACCTGCATCTGAGCCGATAGCGACAGCGGGTAAAGTCCGTCGAATTCAGGCGTGGTGTAGGCCACGGCCTCAATCGCCAAAAGCGCGGAATGAATACGTGCATCAAGTGCGGCACCGCGCAGACCGTCGGGTGCAGCGAAAATCCACTGCCGGATCGGCAATTGCCATTTTACAGAGCGTTCCCCGATCGCGGAGGCGTCAACTGGCAGGTCTCTGCGCAGCACCACGAACAAATCGTGATCGTCCAGCACTTCGGCAATCAGGGCAGAGACGGCGTCATGCGCGCCTGGGTCCAGCGGCAAAAAGAAATTGCCCACGCCAAATTCGCCGGGCTTGAGTGTCTCGCCGGTCAGCTTGCTGAAATACGCCTGTGACAAATCAACAGAGATCCCGGCCCCGTCGCCCACACCTTCGGAAGACATACCGCCGCGATGGGGCACGGCACAGAGCGCCTCATGCCCCTTGCGCAGAAGATCATGAGACTGCACGCCGTCTTTACGCGTCAGAAAGCCCACGCCGCAGGCGCTGTGTTCAAGGTCAGGGTCATAAAGACCAAAGGGCATCATTTGATCGGTCACGGGCATAGCCTTAGGTTAGCGAAGCGAGGACCAGAGCGGGGCAAACCCGCCTGACGTCTTTGCAAATATAGCATTTACAATCGGGTGGCACCAAGGGCCAACACACTCGGCCCTTCCCTATACGCGTAGTACGGCGCCCAATCAAGCATTTAGAAGCGTCCGATTGCCGCAATTTCCAGCTCGGTTGACGTTCGTGCGACGCTTTCCCTCTTGGCTCGACTGCGCTACGACTAGGAGAAATTTCTGCGGATGCACGCATGACCCTGCTCGACATTCACAACCTACGCGTCGAATTTCCGGGCAGACATGGTACATTCGTGGCGGTCAACGGTGCCGATCTGCAGGTTGCACCGGGCGAAATTCACGGTCTTGTTGGGGAATCTGGCGCCGGAAAGTCTACCATCGGCGCGGCGGTCATGGGCTTGCTGGATGCACCAGGTCGGATCGCGGATGGTGAAATAGGGTTTCGTGGCGAGACAATAAGCGGGCTGGACCGAGACGCGATGCGCGCCCTCCGCGGGCGCAGGATCTCGATGATTTTTCAGGATCCGCTGACCAGCCTTAATCCGCTATTCACGGTGCGCGAGCAGCTTGTCGAGACGATTACCGAGACGCTTGGTGTTTCAAAATCCGACGCCAATGGGCGGGCCCGTGCGTTGATTGATCGGGTGGG
>JBCCNY010000358.1:0-3595 GCA_039025595.1 Pseudomonadota bacterium
AAGATCACCGCCCATGCCCAGACGCCCGAGGCGGCGATTGCCCGAATGGACCGCGCCTTGCGCGAGTTCCGGATCCGGGGCGTCAGCACCAATATCGCTTTTGTCGAGAACCTGCTGAAGCACCCGACTTTCCTATCCAACGAATACTCGACCAAATTTATCGACACGACGCCTGAGCTTTTTGAGTTCGCGCCGCGCCGGGACCGCGGCACCAAGGTGCTAACCTATATCGCCGATGTCACGGTAAACGGACATGCCGACGTCGCTGGCCTGCCGCGCCCGCGGGAGGATCTGGCCCTGCCCCGCGCGCCCGAGCCGAAAAATGCAAAACTGCCGGACGGGCTCAAACAATTGCTCGACCGTGATGGTCCGCAAGCAGTGGCGGATTGGATGGCCGCGCAAAAGCAACTTCTGATCACAGACACCACGATGCGTGATAGCCATCAGTCGCTCTTGGCCACGCGAATGCGATCGATTGATATGATCACCATCGCGCCCAATTACGCGCGCGATCTGTCGGGGCTCTTTTCCGTCGAGTGCTGGGGCGGAGCGACTTTTGATGTGGCCTATCGCTTCCTTGATGAGTGTCCTTGGCAGCGGTTGCGCGATTTACGCGCCGCGATGCCCAACCTTATCACCCAAATGTTGCTGCGCGGCTCGAACGGGGTGGGTTACACGAACTACCCGGACAATGTGGTGCGCGGTTTCGTCAATCAAGCGGCGGCCTCCGGCATCGACCTTTTTCGCGTCTTCGACCCCCTAAACTGGTCCGAGAACATGCGTGTGTCGATGGATGCGGTGCTCGCTTCGGGAAAGATACTTGAGGCTGCGATCTGTTACACGGGCGACGTCCAAGACCCAAACCGGTCCAAATATGACCTGAAATACTATGTGGCGATGGCCAAAGAGCTCAAGGCAGCGGGCACCCACATCCTGTGTCTGAAAGACATGGGAGGTCTGATGAAACCGGCCGCGGCGCGCGTTCTTTTCAAGGCACTTAAAGAAGAGGTGGGCCTGCCCATCCATTTCCACACGCATGATACCGCAGGCATTGCCTCTGGCGCGATCCTGGCTGCCTCCGAGGTCGGCGTCGATGCGGTCGATTGCGCCATGGATGCCTTGTCGGGCAATACGTCTCAAGCCACGCTTGGCACGGTCGTCGAAGCGTTGCGCCACACCGAACGGGAAACAGAGCTTGATGTGGGCGCGATCCGCCAGATCTCCAATTACTGGGAATCCGTGCGCAACCACTATGCCGCCTTTGAGAGCGGCATGCAGTCCCCCGCCTCCGAGGTCTATCTTCACGAAATGCCCGGAGGGCAATTCACCAACCTCAAGGCGCAGGCGCGATCGCTCGGGCTCGAGGATCGCTGGCACGACGTGGCGCGCACCTATGCCGAGGTCAACCAGATGTTCGGCGATGTCATCAAGGTCACCCCGATCGCGAAGACCGTAGGCGATATGGCCCTGATGATGGTGAGCCAGGGCCTGACCTGTGAGGATGTTCTGAACCCCGATACCGAAGTGAGCTTTCCCGAAAGCGTGGTCACACTGATGAAAGGCTATGTGGGTCAGGCGCATGGTGGCTTCCCCGAGGCGATCGTGAACAAGGTGCTCAAGGGCGAACAACCCATCACGGTGCGTCCTGGCGAGTTGCTCGCGCCTGAGGATCTGGAGACCAAGCGCACAGATCTTGCAGAGACGCTGGGCGTCGAGATCGACGACGAGGACCTGATGGGCGCGCTCATGTATCCCAAGGTCTTTGCCGACTACGCCGAACGTCACAAGGTCTTTGGCCCGGTTCGCACCCTGCCCTCGAAGACCTTCTTTTACGGCATGCAGCCCGGCGATGAGATCACCGCCGAAATCGATCCGGGCAAAACGCTGGAAATCCGAATGGTCGCCGTGGGAGAGACCCGCGAGGACGGAAATGCACGGGTCTTTTTTGAACTCAACGGCCAACCACGCACGATCCGTGTGGCCGACAAGCGGGTGACAGAAACCGTGGCCGCACGAGCCAAAGCCGAGCCCGACAACCCGAACCATCTGGGCGCGCCGATGCCCGGAGTGGTGTCGACTGTCGCCATCAAGGCGGGCCAAAGCGTCAAGTCAGGCGATCTGTTGATGACGATTGAAGCGATGAAGATGGAAACCGGCCTGCATGCCGACCGCGACGCGGTGGTCAAGGCGCTGCATATCCAACCCGGTGGCCAAATCGACGCCAAGGATCTGCTGCTGGAGTTCGAGTCACCCGAGTGAAAGCCGCAATGCAAAAGGTCCTCGTCTTCACTGATTTGCACATCGTTCCCGAGGGTGAGACGATCATCGGTCTCGATCCGGCGGAACGTCTCGCGCAAGGTCTGGACCATGCGCTGGCACGGCATTCGGATGCCGCAGCGATTATCCTGACCGGGGATCTGACCCATCACGGTGCGCCGGAGGAGTATAATCGCCTCAAAACCGTGCTGTCGCGCTGTCCCCTGCCTCTCACGATGACGCTGGGCAACCACGACATCCGGTCGGCCTTCCGCAAAGTCTTCCCAGAGGCAGTCCCGAACGAAGGTTTCGCGCAACATCTGATCGACCTGCAAGACACGCGGTTGATCATTCTAGACACGCTCGATGAAAAACCGCCGGTTTTACATAGCGGCTGGCTCTGCCAGGAGCGCTTACATTGGCTGGATTGCGCCTTGCGGGAGGCCATTGGTCAGAGAGTTGTCCTGTTCATGCATCATCCGCCCGCCGCCACAGGCTTTCCTAACATGGACGCGATTGCGCTGCGAGAGCCTGAACGGTTGGCTCGGGTTCTACGCTCCCATCCCAATGTCGTGCAAATCGTGGCCGGGCATGTGCACCGAACCTGCCAAACGAGCCTGAAACTGGAGGATGGCCGACGCGTACCAGTCACCATTTTCAAGAGCACGTGCCACCAGATGCCGATGGATCTGCTGGCGGAAAATCCGCATCTCTCGGTCGACGAGCCCGGCGCTTACGGCGTGTTGTTGCTGCGAGATGACGGCGTGATCGTCCATACGGAGGATTTCACCCTGCCCACGCGCATCAGGGACAGCTACGGCGAGTAAACGCGCATCTGGGCGGTCCTTGTACTTTCGCTTTGGTTGAATCCGTACCAGGTGTAAGATGACGTGAGGGCAATAAAAGAAAGCGGAACGCCGATGGAGGACAGGCAGGAAGTCAACGCGCCGCGAGGCTTTGGCTACAACAGCTCGACAAGTGGCGACGTATTCGGGCACGAAAGGCACAGACCCGCAAAGCGCGTGTTGTTCGCGGTCCTGCTTCTGTTCGCCGCATCGTTGACCTATATCGAATTGTATCTTCGCTTCGCGTGAAAGCGCAGCGCAGCGATGCGCCAAGCTTTAGCAACGCGATCGATGGGCAAAAAAGTAATGGGACATGCGATTTGTCCTTGCAGCCCACCGATAGACTTTATAGGTCACGCGGTACCCAAGGATGCGGGCGTAGCTCAGGGGTAGAGCATTACCTTGCCAAGGTAAGGGTCGTGAGTTCGAATCTCATCGCCCGCTCCAATTCAAAAATTTCTACATAAAAACAAAGGTTTATGTCGTGGCCCTTG
>JBCCNY010000359.1:0-3578 GCA_039025595.1 Pseudomonadota bacterium
CCACTTCGCCGCTTTCAAGAAGCGCTGCGGGTTGAGAGCCGTTGCTCCACCAAACGATCTGAGATTTGATCGTCTCGAGCTTGGCGAAGGCGCGATCTTGGCCTTCCGGGGTCGCTAGGACCGTGTAGATATCTTCTGCGGAAACGCCATCGGCCATCAGTGCCCATTCCAGCGCGACACGCGGCGTTTTCCATAGGCCGCGTTTGCCGGGAAAGGCATCGAGGTCGAAGAAATCGCCGATGGATGTTGGTGTCTTCTCATCGAACGTTTCCGCGTTGTAAGCGTATACCGTGGCCCATACGACATTGCCGATCCCGCATTCATGGATCGCGCCGGGAATGAAATCTTCGACGTTCTCGATCAGGTTGGGATTGATCTTTTCCAACAGCCCTTCTTCGCAAGCGCGGATGAGGTCGGGTGGATCAAAATCAATAACGTCCCATTTCACGTTGGCCGACATAACCTGGCGCCGGATTTCATCTATCCCGCCGCCGTATTCTTCCATTTCGACGGTTTTGCCGGTCTCTGCTTCCCAGGGCATAATGAGCGCCAACATCTGTGCGCGTGCCGCCGTGCCGCCGAAATTGGTCACGATCAGATCTGTGTGTGAAAGGGCAACTGGTGCTGTGCCAAGCCACAATGAGGTTGCGGCCGCGGCACATGCCGCGATCCTTTTGAATGTCATATCAATGTCCTCCCGTTCCATCGAGCCGATTACGCGCAGGTGCCTCCACACCAAAGAAAGCGCGCCAGCTTCTTTTTAAATATGATATATAATATATGTTGCATTTGAAGTACTGCTGAGTCAATGCTCAACAGATTTAAAGTTCGGGCAGGGGAAAATACCGTAAAAATTCAGTCAATTGAGTCCTTTCCTTTCGCTTATTCGCTTGGCGTTACACGCTTTCAAACCTTCGTCGTAACTTGTCAGAAAGCGATCATTTCAAACTTTCGAACGTGGAAAAAGGGGGTGGCGAATGAAAACCGTTACGTGCGTTGAAGACTTCCGGCAGCTCTAAAAGGTCGGCCCCAAGTGTCTTTTCAAGCTTTGCGAGTTTTGCAGTGGCCACAGCTGGGGCCAAAGAACATGGGGCCTGCCACGAGGGATCGTTTCCAATGAATGTATCCTCACCTTCCTGTAACGCTTAGCTCAAGATCTGCATGCTTTTTGAGATGTTTAGCCATTACCAGAAGATTGTAGGCTCGAGGGTCAGCCGCGTTCGTGACTATGTCTGACCTGTGCAGTCAAAGTGCACAGCGCCTGAACCTATTAAGTGTACTTTGTTAATAACCAGAAGGGGCATAAGCCCTTGAATGTGAATTCGATCAAATCGCCAATGTCAGCTTTCGCTACCCAGTGTGGGTCAGTTTGCAGGTGCGGAGAAAGTCTGAACTCCGCCCGTTTCACAAGTGACTGGATTTAAGCTAACGAAAGAGCGCATGTCGCGCCGACCAGATATAGGAAAGTTCTTTGCGGATGTAACCGCGGCCTATGTGCTATCACGTAGGCGACGTGGACGCACGACTGCCCCCGCCGCGTCGTAAGAAAAGCGAGAGAGAGTGGGGCATTTTTCAACCCAATACAGCGGCACTTGCCTATATTATGAACACATAGCACTTAAATCGGGCCACGGTCTGCAGCTTCTAGTCACCTTCAGCCCTAAGGTGTTCTTGTTCTTCAGAATGTCGCGCTGAGGAAGACGCCGAATTCACGTGGATCTCCGGCAGTAAGGAAGCCATCAGGCGTTCCAATCGCATTGAGCCTGTTGGTCGTGTATTCTTCGTCAAACAGATTTCAAACAAAAGCGTTCAATTGCACACCGTTGTTAAAGGCATAACTTGCATTGAGATTTGTAACCCATGCCGCATCATTTTGAAGTGCGGGTGTATTCTGGGGATCTGAGAAACTCTCCCCAGTGTAATTGATATCCCCGCTCAATCGGAGGCCATTTCCAAACTCATATTCGGCACCCAGTGATGCCATAAGTTCGGGTGCAAACTGGAATTCGTTTCCTGCTAGCTGCGTACCCCGAAAGTTGTAGTCTTCATATTCAGTTTGAAGATAAGCAGCGGACGCAAGCAGAGACAGTTGATCTGTTACTAGCATCCGAAAATCAATTTCTGCCCCCCATAGTTTTGACGAACCCGCATTTGATACAACGAAGTCGCCAGGCCCACGCAGTGTGACAACCTGCTGATCTGTCCAATCAGTGTAGAACAAATTGGCGTTTAAGATACGATTGCCGTCATTTGACCGTGAACGAAATGCGATTTCAAATGTGTCTGTAAATTCTGGTTCGAACGAGAACGGCGTTGGTGTCACAAACGGATTGACGGTTACACCCGTACCCCCCGCCCGATAGCCTTGTTGATATGTCAAGCCAAGGCTTATGTCGTCCGAAAACCTATGGACAACACCCAACTTCGGAAGGAAAGCTTCATAAGTGTTTTTTGTCACGCTTGTCTGATCTCCTAGGATCATCCCGCTAAGCTGCGCTAGAACACCTCGAGAAATGTTTTTTACTTCCTCAACATCGTATCGGAAACCTGCGATCACTGCCCAACTTGGGGCGAAGTCGTACTCAACTTCTCCAAAAACAGCATAGTTTTCGGTTTCTATATTTTCGAACGTGGACGAAGTACCGAGGCCTGTAAAGAGCGCAACGGAGCGGCTGTCTTCGTCGATTGTCGTGTAGAACAAACCAGCCACAGCACGCAGGTTTTCGGTGTCATAGTTCAGACGGAGTTCCTGCTCGAACGTTTCATACTGCCGGTCTCTACTGATGCTCCCAGTCGCGGTTTGGGTGAACGCATTGGGTGCTGCGTCAGTGAACACTGTAATAGAGCTGAATGTGAGAGCACTGTTAATTGAGTAATCGGTCGACAGTCTCCATGACTGAAGCTCAAGGCTTCCAACGTTGGCCGCTGGAGCACGCCGAACCGGATAGAATTCCGAAAGCAAAAATTCTGGTCCATACTCATCGTCAATGTCAGTGTAGCTCAAAACAAAAGACAATCGTTCGTTGGGATCAAATCGCAAGCCGGCCCTGACTGTCAGGAAGTCCTCGAAACCTGCACGGTCACTGGTTCCCGTTTCATTGGTGTTGAACCCATCAGATTCGCGCTTGTCGACAGAAAGCCGGACTGCCAACTGATCCTCTATTAACGGTGTGTTCAGAACGAAGGCACCTTGATAAGTGTTGTCACTGCCAACGCCCAACTGAAACCGATACTCAGGCGAAAATTCTGGGTTGCGAGACTCAAGGACGACCGCGCCTGCCAACGCGTTTCGACCTGACTGCGTAGACTGCGCGCCGCGCAGAACTTCCGCCTGTTCCATGTCCCAAGTCGAAATCTGTAGAGTTCGAGCATTGCGGTAATCGGTAAACCGGATGCCGTCGACCGACGTGGTGATCGCGGATGTCGAGGTTAAGTTTCCAAGACTGGTGTCAGCAACAATACCACGTATCGTGGGGCGGGTTCCATTCACGGTGATACCAGGCACCCGAGCCAAAGTGTCCCGCAAATCGGTTTCGCCTCTTTTTTGCAGGTCCTCTCCCGAGACGACCACGGCACTC
>JBCCNY010000360.1:0-3574 GCA_039025595.1 Pseudomonadota bacterium
GCTGGAAGGTCCGCCTCCTCGACGCGGATACGAGCCAGCTTGGCAACCTTGGCGGCTGTTTCAATATCGATCGACATGCGCGGTTCCTGTCTGTCATCTATGGCACGGCTTTAGCCCTGGGGGGCAGGGGGTGCAAGCCTGTGGCGGCGATAGAGCTCTATCATCCAGCCCAGCATGATCCCGTTCAGGATGTGCCACAGAAAATGCGTCCCCAAAGGCACCGTGTCGCACAGCATCATATCGAGGCTGCGAAATGTCAGTGATACGAGCAAAATACCCGCACCGGTTGCCAGTCCTAGGGCCAGCACAGGTTGGTCGCGCAAGAGTATTGCGTAAAGAATGATCATCAGCGGCACCGGCAGATAGGCCGAAGACACGCCCAAGACAGGCACATGGGACAAAAGCGGGACCAACACGGGCACAGCACATAGAAAACCCAAAAGAACCAAGGCGGAGCGCGCGGTGCTCAGCCCTAGAAAATCCCGGCTTGCCGCGAAGATATAGAGCAGCACGAAGCCCACAATCGGTATCACGTCGGCTGCCGCGGCCCAGGGTTGGGCGTAGGTGTGAAAGAGGAAAGAACCGATGCCGATCGCCGACAGCAACAGGGTCAGCGCCCAGGCGATCGTCTGTCCCGAGCCCCTCAACCGTATTGCCATGACTAAAGCTGCAAAAAGAAACGCACCGTTTGTCAGCGCATTGACAGGTTCTGCCCAGAACCCGGGATCGTGCCGCTCGCAGTATCCGTCCAGAGGCTGCGTCCAATCCATTTGCTTTTCGCCCTGTGTCAGATCTTTAGTAGACTCTGCCAAGAGATAGGGAGAGCGCAATGAGAATCATCTGGCTGGGACATGGCAGTTTTCGCATCGAAATCGCGGGCGAGGTTTTGCTGATCGATCCCTGGTTGACCGGTAATCCGGTCCTGCCAGAGGACCAGCATGCCGCCGCAACCGAGAGCGCCACGCATATCCTGCTGACCCATGCGCATTTCGACCATGCGGCCGATTTGCCTGATCTGGCGGCAAAGCTCGGCGTGCCGGTCGTCGGTCAATACGACCTGATGAGCCATTGGTCGGAAAAGGAGGGCGTCGAAACGGTGGGATTCAACAAAGGCGGTACAGTCATGCTAGGCGATGTGGCGGTGACGATGGTCCATGCGGTGCATTCCAGCTCTTTCGCCGGACCCGATGGGCCAAATGTGCCGGGCAGTGAATGCGGCTTTATGATCGCGGGTGAGGGGCACACCATTTATCTGTCCGGTGATACCGATGTGATGGCGGATATGGGTGTGATGAATGACCTGCATCAACCCGATATCGGCATTCTTTGCGCTGGCGGCTATTTCACTATGGATATGCGCCGCGCTGCGTATGCAGCAAAGACGTTTTTCAAGTTCACGACCTTGATCCCCTGCCACTACAAGACATTCCCGATCCTCGAGCAATCGGCCGATGCGCTCGTCGAGGCGCTGCCGGACGTATCCGTGATCGAGCCTGAGGTTATGGTCGCGATTGAGCTCTGACAGGGTTGCGCCCTTTACAAGGGACGTTTGTAGCGGAAAAAACCGCGCAGGATCGCGGCGGCATCTTCGGCGGCGATGCCGTCGATGATCTCGGGCGCGTGGTGCGTTTGCGGATGAGAAAAGACCCGCGCGCCATGCGCCACGCCACCTGATTTCGGGTCCGCCGCGCCATAGATCAGACGTCCAATCCGCGCGGCCGCGATGGCTGCGGCGCACATCGCGCAGGGCTCCAGCGTCACGGTCAAGGTGTAGCCTGGCAAACGCTCGCTACCGGCCTGGGCGCAAGCGGTACGCAACACTAGGATTTCGGCATGGGCGGTCGGATCGTTCAGTTCTCGCATGCGGTTTCCGGCCTTGGCGACCACCAGACCGTGCGGGTCGCTGATCACCGCGCCGACCGGGACTTCGCCGCGTTTGGCCGCTGCGCGTGCCTCCGCCAGAGCAAGATCCATATGCGAATGAAACACCATAGGGTTCATTGGCCCGACCGCGCCGCTTTCGCAAGCCTGCTCGATCCGCTATGCCGCGTCCATGAGCCAGAAGCCTCCCAACACTCCATCCAAAGGCGAGCGGATCGCAAAGGTGATCGCCCGTGCAGGCCTTGCCAGCCGCCGTGAGGCCGAGCGACTGATCGAGGCGGGGCGAGTGCGGGTCAATGGCACACTCGTGGAACGCGCCGCGCTCAATGTGAACCCATCTGATCAAATTGAAGTCGATGGCAAGCTTCTGGACGCGCCGGAGCCTCCACGGCTTTGGCTCTACCACAAACCGGCTGGGCTGGTGAGCACTGCGCGCGATGAACAGGGGCGAGCGACGATTTTTGACGCTCTGCCAGAAGAGCTTCCTCGCGTGATGAGCGTGGGGCGTCTCGACCTGAATTCCGAGGGTTTGCTGCTGCTGACCAATGACGGCGTGATCAAACGACGGTTGGAATTGCCGTCCACAGGCTGGCTGCGAAAATACCGTGTCCGTTTGAACGGGCGACCGACAGACGAGACTTTCGAGCCCCTGCGTGCCGGAATTACGATTGACGGCCAGCGTTTTCAACCGATGCAGGTCACGCTGGATCGTCAAAAGGGCGCAAATGCCTGGATCACAGTGGGTCTGCGAGAGGGCAAAAACCGCGAAATCCGCCGCGCGGTCGCATCCATCGGCCTAACGGTCAACCGTTTGATCCGGATCTCATTCGGACCCTTTCAGCTTGGAACGCTGAAGCCCGGGGAGGTCACTGAGATCCGCAACCGAATCATCCGGGATCAGCTCGGCCTCTCCCCAAAAGACGACGCAGCAGGAGAGCAGGATACTCGTAGACGCTCAATCCGAAGACGAAAACGGTAGAGCGCGGTATCTCTCTTCTTCTTGCTTGAAATATCTCGGGGAGCGCGAGGGGTCGGCCCCTCGCCAGTAGAGCAGCGCGAGAGGCTAGCCCCAGGTAAAAGCTGGTAAAATTAGGTGAAGCGCGCGGCGAGAAGCGCGTATGGGTGCTTACTTTGTCCCTCGCAAATCACCGTGCTTGGATCGGTATCGCCGCGGCGTCTCGCCATAGCGCGCTCTGAAATGCTGAGCGAGTTGCGCAGAGCTGGCAAATCCACAGGCGGCGGCGATCTCGGCGATACTCAACGTGGTTTCGTTCAACAAAGCATGGGCGCGCGACACCCTGAGTTCGAGATAGTATTGGGCTGGCGTGACAGACAGATATCGAGAGAAGTGCCGTTCCAATTGCCGTCGCGACAAACCCGCCTCGCGCGCGACTGCCGCAATGTCTAGCGGGTCTTCGAGATGCTTGGCCATGAGATCAGTCGCTGCGATCAGTTGCGGATTACGGCTCCCCAGACCTGCGGCATAGGTCGGGCGTTGCGGCGCATCCCCGTGGCCCGCCCGCCGGTGCAGGCACATATCTGCAACAATACCGGCCAAAGCAGGTCCATGATCGCGTTCAATCAGTTCCAGCATCATGTCACTTGCCGCCGAGCCGCCGCCACAGGTGAGCAAAGTGCCGTCTATCTCATAAAGGTGACCCGTTGGCTCCAGACCCGGATAGGTTTCGCGGAA
>JBCCNY010000361.1:0-3567 GCA_039025595.1 Pseudomonadota bacterium
ACGGCGTCGATCTTGCGCGCGGCTTCGGGATCAGGGTCGAAAATTCGAACGTCCCAGCCGTTCAGGGCAAAACGCGCAGCCCAGCCTCCGCCGATGACGCCTCCGCCCACAATTGCAGCTGATTTGGTCATAGGCGCCTCCGGGTCGCGGGGTGGGCACGCGTGAATGTGTCCGCCGCCATGAGAGCAAGCGGCGGAGTGTGTCGGGAGTGCAATACATGCAGTGACAGCACGCAGCCGGGCATTAGCCAATCTCCTTCAACGAAAGGGCAGAGACGTTGTATCCATTGAATTCCAACACCTCCTGTGCGGCGAGGATTCTGTCGTCTCCGTTCTTGGGCGCTCTATCCAGAACCCAGCCAAAGCTGCCATCTGGCGTGCCTATTGCGGCCGTACGTAGCCCCTCATCTATCCAGACAAGCCAGATCTCGCGCCCCGTTCCGGTATCGCGGGCGCGGCGTGGGCCAAGGCTCAGAAGCGGCTGAACCTCTGTTTCTGTAGTGCAGTCGCCGCTCAGCAGACAACCTTCGGTCCGGTATTCAATCGCCGGGCTGCCGTTGTAATTCGGCAAAAAGGTCACCATTGCGAGGCTTGCATCGCCTTGGAAATGCCCACGCACAAACCATGGGCCGGACAAAGCGGAAAGGTCCGCCCGCGTGGTGACGCTCAGCGGCTGCGAGACATCCCGAAACCCGGTTTGACGGGTCCGAGTGCCGCAGCCCCCAAGCAGGGCCAACGTCCCCAGCCCAGCTGTCATTTTCCGCCTTGTCAGCATGGGGCCAGCGTTTCGGTATGACCATCGACAGGCAAAACCTGCCCGCTGATCTTGCAAGCGGCGGGCGAGGCGAGAAAGAGCGCGGTATCCGCAATGTCGTCCGCACTGACCCAGCTGCGCAGGCTTGTTGCGCGCACATATTCTGCGCGCAGGGCGTCGGTGGATTTGCCGCTTGCGCGCGACTCATTGGCGAGAACCCGTTCCATGCGGTCGCCCTCGACGGCGCCGGGCGCAATCGCATTGACTCGTACACCTGCGGGTCCAAGCTCCATGGCGAGTGTTTTCGTCAGCCCGACGATGGCCCATTTCGCTGCGGCATAAGGAGAGCGATAGGGATAGCCGAAAAGTCCAGCTGTTGATGAGGTAAGCAGGATGAGACCAGAGCCTTGCGCCCGCATCAGACGAGCAGCCCATCGGCACGCCAGAAAAGCGCCATTCACATTGACGGACAGGCACGCCTGCCAGGCCCTGTAATCCAGATCTTCGATCAATCCAGCTGGTCCGCCTGTTCCCGCATTCGCGCAAAGCACATCGACACCGCCCCATTGACCTTTCACGCCGTCGAGAAAGGCACCCATCGCGGCCTCATCCGCGACATCAGCCGTCTCCGCGATCCAATTAGGATAGAGATCCGACAGAGCAGTCACCGCGTCTTGATCCGCGTCACAGATGGCCACGCGCGCGCCGGTCTCGGCGAAGCGTTCGCCCAGCCGCCGACCGATACCGGCTGCTCCGCCTGTGATGACGACGCGCTGTTTCATCCTGCAGGCGCGCGCTTTTGCAGGTCCAGCTTGTCGCGCACGTCCTGCGCGCCGATCACGCGGGCGCCCAGACGCTCGATGATCCCAACGGCGCGATCCACCAGTTGGTCGTTACGCGCCAGCACGCCCCGATCGAGCATCAGGTTATCTTCTAGTCCCACGCGCACATTGCCACCGGCGAGCACCGCCGCGGCCACATAGGCCATTTGGTTGCGACCGAGACCGAAGGCCGAAAAGGTCCAGTCGTCTGGCACGTTGTTGACCATCGCCATAAAGGTGTTGAGATCGTCCGGCGCGCCCCAGGGCACGCCCATGCACAATTGCACCAGCGCGGGGTTGTCGAGCACACCGTCTTTGACAAGTTGCTTGGCGTACCAAAGATGACCGGTATCGAAGGCCTCGATTTCCGGTTTCACACCCAGATCGGTCATCATTTGGCCCATCGCGGTGAGCATACCGGGCGTGTTCGTCATGACGTAATCGGCCTCGGCGAAATTCATCGTACCGCAATCGAGCGTGCAGATCTCAGGCAGGCAATTCGCAACATGCGCAACCCGTTCCGTGGCGCCCGCCATATCTGTGCCGTTGCCCACCGGCAGCGGGGCTTCCGTTGAGCCAAAGATCATGTCGCCCCCCATACCTGCGGTCAGGTTGAGCACAACATCCGTCTCGGCATCGCGTATACGGTCGGTGACTTCGCGAAACATCGCCGGATCGCGCGATGGCGCGCCGGTTTCGGGGTCTCGCACATGGCAATGAACGATCGCAGCGCCTGCTTTGGCCGCGGCGATGGCGCTTTCTGCAATGTCCTTGGGGCTGCGCGGCACGTGGGGGCTTTTGTCCTGCGTCCTGCCCGAGCCCGTCACAGCGCAGGTGATGAAAACCTCACGGTTCATTTCCAAAGGCATGTGTCCCCCCGTCAAAGATGATCCGATACGACATGGTCGCAAACCGAGCCACACGCGAGACTAGACTGCTGGCTATGGGAGTTAATTTGCGGTAACCGACAAAAATGATCCCGCAATGGACAAAATCGATCTCGAGACCCGTCAAGATCAACCTGCTTTTGTTCAACAGGTTCTCAAACCTTTGTCTGGCCAATTGTATCGAGCCTTTGCGCGCCGCCAACACGTTGCTGGCCCGACAGGTTTTTCAATGGTCTATCCTGACCCCGGACGGGTGTCCCAGCCGATCCTCCAGCGGTCTGGATATTCTCGCGCATCACGCGGCGGGTCAGATGAAGCCATCGGATTATTTGTTCGTGCTGGCCAGCTATGATCACGAGCGTCATGACACGTCCGACACGCGTCACCTGCTGCAAAGCGTCGCCCGTCGAAGTGGCGTGATCGTCGGGCTTGACGCCGGACCTTGGCTGATCGCGGCGGCGGGGTTGCTGGAGAACCGACACGCGACCGTGCATTGGGATCTGCTGCCTGCGTTTAGCGAGGCTTTTCTGAACGTTCAGACCGAACGGCGGCGTATTGTACGTGACGGGTCTTTGGTGACCTGCGCGGGGGCAATGTCGGCGCTGGACCTGACGCTCGAGCTGATCGCTGAACATGCGGGCGAGGCGACGCGCCTCGATGTGTCGCGTCTATTTTTCCATGGTGAGCCGCCACTGCCAGAGATGCGCGAAGAACGCACCCCCGATCTTTTGGTGCGCAAAGCCATCGACATCATGAGCGACAGGCTCGAGCGACCACTGTCTTTGACCGATTTAGCCAAACGATTGTCCTGCCAGCCACGCACCCTCGACCGGCGCTTTCGCGCGCGCCTCGGGGCACCGCCGGGGCAGGTTTATCGCCACATGCGGCTGTCCGCGGCCAGATCCATGATCGAGGAGTCCCGGCGCAGTATTACAGAGATCGCCCTTTTGTGTGGCTACGAGTCTCCCGCAGCATTGACCCGGGCAATCCGGCGCCAATACGGTGTTAGCCCAAGGGCTTTGCGCATGGGCGCGCTGTCGCCGCGAACGGGATAACGAACGGGATGTCGCAAACCGGGCCGCATGTGGCCATTATCGGAGCTGGGA
>JBCCNY010000362.1:0-3563 GCA_039025595.1 Pseudomonadota bacterium
CGGTCTGTTTAGCCCGGCACTTGTGCTGGCTGATACGAGTTGCGATGCCGATGAAGTCCACTTGCGCGGCGAATGGGGAACGGCGCGCTTTACGATCGAATTGGCGGACGAGCCGGACGAGCAGGCCGAAGGTTTAATGCATCGCGAGTCAATGCCGCGCAGCAGCGGGATGCTGTTTGCGTATCCGAGCCCAAGACCGACCCGCTTTTGGATGCGCAATACCCTCATTTCCCTCGATATGATTTTTGCGGATGCGTCCGGCGTGGTGCAGAAAGTGCATCGTGATGCACGCCCATTGGATGAAACACCGATTTTTGGTGGCAACGCGATTCAATACGTACTGGAAATCAATGCCGGGCTATCTGAACGCTTGGGGATCGGACCGGGTACGCAATTGCGCCATCCGGTGATTGACAGCGGTCGCGCTGCTTGGCCTTGCACAGAGTGATCTCGATGAGCGCGACGAAAGACATGTGACAGCGGTCGCGAGGCGATTTGAGGCGAGACGGGGCTTTTCAATCTCCGCAAACCTGTCTAGAGCGAGCTTTGCAGTGTCGGGGCGTGGCGCAGTCTGGTAGCGCACCTGTTTTGGGTACAGGGGGTCGTGAGTTCGAATCTCGCCGCCCCGACCATGCAACTTACCAGCCAGTATAAAGGTCAGCCCGATCTCGTGTGACGCACAATTGCTTCACTCGATGCTCGTTTATTGGTCATTCATGGCGTTGTTAACACTCTGTTAAACTCAGTTAATGCCCGGTGCTGGCAGGTCGAACTGCGATCCCTCGGCGCTTGGACACTAAGGAAAACAGGCCTCTCGACATGCTGCGCTGCAAAATGAATCACTTGCCTGAGAGGGCGACGCGCGCCAAAAAACTCGTCAACTAAAAAAAGTTGAATTTCGTTTGAAAATTCCGTTGACCATCTATGTGCTGATACGCCACCTTGTGCTGGCTGATCGGTAAGCCACAATATATAGTGGCAGCCCGAGAGGCGAAGCAAAGCAGGTTAGATAGACTTCTGACATAGGCACGGATGGAACTCCGTTCGTTGCGCTCAGCATGGTTTGTATGGCGAAGGGTTCAAAGGGCGTGCGCCCGTCGGAAAAGTCATTGAGGAAATGGGGCAGTAAATGAAAATCGAAAGAAAGTTCACGAAAGCTGGTCAAAACGCGTATGCAGACATCGAATTCGTCACCACGAGCTCTGAAATTCGGAACCCGGACGGTACGATCGTTTTCCGTCTGGATGAAGTGGAAGTGCCGAATGCGTGGAGTCAGGTGGCTAGCGACGTGATCGCGCAAAAGTACTTTCGCAAGGCCGGCGTGCCGGTTGCCGTCAGAAAGGTCGAAGAAAATGATGTGCCGTCGTTTCTTTGGCGCTCTGTCGCCGAATCGGCAGACATCGAGACGACGGGAGAGACCAGCGCAAAGCAGGTCTTCGATCGTCTTGCCGGGGCGTGGGCTTATTGGGGATGGAAGGGAGGATACTTCACTTCCGAGGCTGATGCGCAGGCTTACTTCGATGAGATGCGCTATATGCTGGCGCGCCAGATGGCAGCGCCGAACTCGCCGCAATGGTTTAACACAGGGCTTCACTGGGCCTATGGGATCGATGGACCGAGCCAAGGGCACTATTACGTGGATTTCGAAACAGGTGAACTGACGCGGTCGAGCAGCGCCTATGAGCATCCGCAGCCGCATGCCTGTTTTATTCAGTCTGTTCGTGACGATCTTGTCGGGGACGGCGGCATCATGGATCTGTGGGTGCGCGAGGCGCGCTTGTTCAAATACGGATCGGGTACCGGCACGAACTTCTCGTCTTTGCGAGGCGACGGCGAACCGCTCTCTGGCGGTGGTAAGTCAAGCGGCTTGATGGGCTTTCTGAAGATCGGCGATCGCGCGGCTGGCGCGATCAAGTCCGGCGGAACGACACGACGTGCAGCAAAGATGGTGATCTGCGATGTCGATCACCCTGATATCGAGGATTTCATCAACTGGAAGGTCATCGAAGAGCAGAAAGTGGCGTCCATCGTTGCAGGCTCGAAGATGCATGAACAAAAGCTAAACGATATTTTCGCAGCGATCCGCGAATGGGATGGCAGCAGCGAGGATGCGGTCGATCCCGGCAAGAATACAGCACTCAAGACGGCTGTTCGGGGAGCCAAGAAATCGTCGATCCCGGAAACCTATGTCAAACGGGTTCTGGATTACGCACGTCAGGGCTATGATAGTATCGAGTTTCCGACCTATGACACCGATTGGGATAGTGAAGCATACGCTTCCGTATCGGGACAGAATTCCAACAACTCGATCCGGGTCACGGATGCGTTTCTCGAGGCGGTTCGTGAGGACGCAGATTGGGAGCTGACCAACCGCGTGGATGGGTCTGTTGCTAAAACGGTCAAGGCGCGGGAATTGTGGGAAAAAGTCGGACATGCCGCATGGGCCTGCGCAGATCCCGGTATCCAGTACCATGATACGGTCAATGCCTGGCATACCTGCCCTGAAGACGGTCAGATCCGGGGATCCAACCCATGTTCCGAATATATGTTTCTGGACGATACGGCGTGCAATCTGGCCTCTATGAACCTGTTGCAATTCTTCCGCGATGGTCGTTTCGATGCGGAGGCGTATGTGCATGCCACGCGGCTCTGGACAGTCACGCTAGAAATCTCTGTGACGATGGCGCAGTTCCCCTCAAAAGAGATCGCGCAACTGAGCTACGAGTTCCGTACGCTCGGCCTCGGCTACGCCAATATCGGCGGCCTGCTGATGAATATGGGGCTGAGCTACGATTCAGATCAGGGTCGCGCGCTCTGCGGGGCGCTGACGGCTGTCATGACGGGCGTGTCCTATGCCACATCCGCCGAGATGGCCAAAGAATTGGGTGCATTCACAGGGTATATGCGAAACAAAGCGCACATGTTGCGTGTAATGCGGAACCACCGCAACGCAGCCTATGGTGCAACCGAGGGATATGAGGATCTGGCGGTCAAGCCTGTGCCTCTGGATCTTGCCAATTGCCCCGACACGCAACTTGCTGATCTGGCTATGGCCAGCTGGGACGAAGCGCTCAAGCTTGGTGAAAAGCACGGCTATCGCAACGCACAGGCGACCGTGATCGCGCCAACCGGCACAATCGGGCTTGTCATGGATTGCGACACAACCGGTATCGAGCCCGATTTCGCCCTTGTGAAGTTCAAAAAGCTCGCAGGCGGCGGGTACTTCAAGATTATCAACCAGTCTGTACCGGCGGCGCTGGAGAAACTTGGCTACGGCTCGGCACAGATCGAAGAGATCGTCGCGTACGCGGTGGGTCACGGCAGCATTGGCAATGCACCAGGCATCAACCCCACGTCTCTGACAGGACACGGGTTTGGTCCGGCGGAGCTTGAGAAAGTGGAAGGCTCACTTGCCAGTGCCTTTGATATCCGCTTCGTCTTTAACCAGTGGACGCTGGGTGAGGAATTCTGCACCGGGGTGCTCGGTATCCCTGCGGCGAAGCTGGCTGATCCAAGCTTCGATATGCTGGCGCATCTGGGCTATTCCAGGGCGGATATCGACG
>JBCCNY010000363.1:0-3563 GCA_039025595.1 Pseudomonadota bacterium
ATCCCGGTAAATACGAGGAAGATCACGATCACGGTCAAAATAGCCCGCACGGCAATTCGACGCTTGGCTGCATCAAAGCTCTTCTCAGTCATATTGCCGAAAGTGGCGCGACTGGCGTCTTCATGGGTGAAGGATTGCACGGTTTGTACATTCATCAGCGCTTCCGAAGCATTGCCCGATGAATTTGCGATCCAGTCTTGATTTTCACGGCTGAGTTCGCGCAGGCGTCGACCAAGTACGATGATCGGAACAATGATCACAGGGACTAGCAAAAGGACGAGGCCGGTCAATTTTGGCGAGGTGAACAGCATGAGTGCGAGCCCACCCGCGAAGATCAGCAAGTTTCGCAAGGCAACTGAAACCGATGATCCGATGACCGACAAAATAAGTGTCGTATCCGTTGTGACGCGGCTCAGAACCTCACCCGTCATGGTTTTTTCATAAAAACCGGGACTGAGCGCGATGATCCTGTCGAACACAGCGCGCCGCAGATCGGCGACCACCCGTTCACCAAGTTGGCTGACCAGCGCATACCGCAAACCGGTCCCGATCGCCAAAAGGCCCGCAATCCCGATTGCGGCTAGAAAATAGTAGTCGAGAACAGCGCTGTCCTTGATTTCGAAATTGTCGACCACACGCCGCACAGCCATTGGTAACGTGAGCGCCAAAGCGGCCGTTACCACAAGCGTGGCCAGAGCAGCTGACAACATCTTTTTGTAAGGTAACATGAACGGCCAGAGGGCTGACAACGCGCCAATGCGTTTCGACTTCTCTCGCTCGATCGTGTCGGCGTTGTTTTCGGGTCTGCGAACCATATCTTCCCTCGATAGCCGCCACGACTTGATGGCCGGGTGAACGCTTTGGGTCAAGTGTGCGCAATGCCCCGGCGGTGCAAATACGAAGCCCTTCTGCAAGCTATCGTTGGTGGCACCGGCATAAAACTCTGTTTCGCCGATAGACTTACACGATGTGGCGACTTTGCAGGGATGCGGAAATAACGCTTGCATCAGCATGGCGCCGTCCGCGTCCCTTTCGCGCGAGCATTGAGACACCGGCCTTCGCATTCGACCCTTTGGCCATGATCGCCGGTGACGCGTGCAGGATGCATGACCTTTGGCACTTCGCGGTTTCGCCCTGGGCAGCTCAGGGTATCCCGATAGTGGCCGTCTCGCTCTACTTAGATCATTCAAGAAAACGTACAAATTCTTTCGCACATTTGCTTGAGGAAGACGCGCATCACGAGGCAATAGCAGCGTCGACAAGATGGTTGAGAATTCAAACCTCAACGTTTGCGTCGTGCTAAGGAAATAGAACCGCGTTGCACAAGACGCGTCCCGACTGCGCTCAACAAACGGTCCACAGGGGGAAAAAAACAAAAAGCCGCCAACCCATTGGGGCGCCGGCTCTTTGTTGGTTGCGGGGGTAGGATTTGAACCTACGACCTTCAGGTTATGAGCCTGACGAGCTACCGGGCTGCTCCACCCCGCGTCAATCGCTGCGTCGGTCTAGAACCGGGCTGCTGAGTCTGCAATGCCAAAGTGACAGTTTTTTATAGGTAACGGTCGATTTAGGCATCCATTTCTGGATCGCATCTATCCGTTCGTGGCTATAGTCTCGCCGCGCTGCCCTCGTGAACGCGCCACAAAAAAGGCCGTTGCCATGATGGTCAGCCAAAGCGCAATCGCTGCCCACCATAACATCGAAAGGCCTGTGGATTGCTCGAAGGAGATGTTTAAAGTCCCGCCATCTTCGAGAACCGTCTTTTCTCGCCCGATATAGGTCCCTTCTTGGTAGAGGTGCAGCGTCACATCAACCGCCTCACGCCCGGTCTGTGGGAAACTCAGTTCGAGACCCGAAGTCCCATCGACCCGATGTGCATAGGATCCATAATAGAGCTGGAGGTATTCTGGCGTGAGTTGATCCTCTTCGTAATCGACGATGCAGACCGCCGTCGCGGTTACCGCGTCCCATGGTGTTTGAAAGGGCGCAGGATCATTCGTCGGGTGCACCATCATCGACATGGTCTCGAACGATGCGCGTTCGCCGCCAACGTGGCCCTCAATCCGCCCAAATACGTCATCCCCGAGTTCGAAGCTACCGTTCAGCCTGAAATCATCAATCGGGACAGAACCCTTATTGCTGAACAACAGATCCGGATCGGTGCCGAGCACGCTTTCGATCTCTGTCGCTGGCAGGGACATGTAATAGGCCGCCCCGTCATCAGACACATTCATAATGACGGTCAAATCGAACGCGCGTGCCGACAAACCCGTAACCATCGCCGCAGCGATGGCGGCACATCTGATCCAGAATGCTCTGTTCATTGTCCGAATATAGGCTTTTTATGAAAAAAATCCCAGTGTTCAGATCGCTGCACTACAAGCAGGTTCCCACGATCTTGTCTCTGGTTCAGTCGACACAGCGACCTAAAGCGCTCATGTTCTATGATGGAGCAAGCGGAGCGTCAAAAAAGGTCTAATCTTCCGATTCTCGGCGATAAACCCATCTCAAGCCTGCCCAAATCACAATAGCACTGGCCAACAGTAACATCAGATACTCGATGATGCGTTTCGCCCAGTATGCTGCGGAGCTGACCGTAATCCACGCCTGATCGCCCTGCGGCTTACCGCGAAGAAGTAAAAAGTGCTCTCCTCCTTCTATTTTTCGGTTGATCACGACATCGCCGTTCCAGACGTGGATAAGACTTGCGGATGCAAAAAGCGACCAAAAGATAATCTGCACAATACGGGGCATAACTCAGTGCTGAATGTGTTCGACTGAAGATGTTGTTCCGTTGTTCGCATAGCAGACACAGAGCGAATCGTAGTCGATACCGAGACCACTAGACATTCCTAGACTGTATGCTTGGCATGACCGTCCATGGATATCGACGTCAAACTCCTTTGGTCCCAGTAATGCGGTCGCGGTTGCGCGCGTGGCTTCACCGGTTTTAAGGTGCCTTCGCAACAAGTCGCGTACCATCGGGCCACGAGGGCAACTGGCTTCTTTTTCAGCGCATTTCCAATCGGACAGTCCAGTGCAATCACCTGCTTCTGCCCGTGCTTCTGGATCAAAGCTCTGCCCCCTGAACGTAAGCGCCCGGTCAGGCCGCTTGTCTGCGACGTCGTGAGCTGTTCCAAGTCGCTACCGAGATGATGGCGCCTATAGCGACCAATGTGATGGTCGTCAGCACAGGTGCGGCGATGCAGCCCTCCGAGAGGGCGAAGTTGGTAACGTCATCGGCTTCAATCCAGGTGCTGATGTTCAGGGCGATGATTGCAACCAACAGCGTGACGACGAAGACTGTAAACCAGATTTTTCGCAGCAAGACAGCGACGATGGCGAACACCAAAACAATCAGGCCCAACGGTTCAAAGAAGAGCAAGGCCAAGTCTTCAAATTGGGTGACCGGGCCATCAGCAGGGTTCCAGGCGGGCCGGACCTTGTCACAGACTTCTGCCGCAGCTGGCGTGGATGCGGTCATTGCGACCGCAATCGTCCAACTGCGCTTCGGCAACCTTAGTTCCAAGGCAGCAACTCCTGCACTTTCGTGATTTTGTAAT
>JBCCNY010000364.1:0-3524 GCA_039025595.1 Pseudomonadota bacterium
GCTGTGGAACGTGCAGGATCGTTCAACCCCTGTGCGGTTGTCGAGGCGCTCGAAGGCTTCGAATTCGACGGCATGGGCAACGGCCCGACGCTCTATCGCGCCGAAGACCACCAGTGCTTCAAGGACGTGCTCGTCGTGAAAGGAAAAGAGAACCCCGACGGCGACTTCGACCTCCTCGAAATCGTCGAGGTTACCCCGGTTGAGCAGGTCACCTACGAGCCGGATCACCCGCAAATGGGTGGCGCAGAAGCACAGCTGGGCGACTGCAACCCGGGCGCCTAAGCGTCTGAACGCAAAATCCGGCGCGGGCGGCTCACACGCTTGCCCGCGCCCTGTTCTCGTTCCCGCGTTTTGCACGGTTTTTCCAACCCAGAGGGGCTGAACGATGGAAGCCATCATTCTCCAAATTCTGAATGGCCTTGATAAGGGCTCAGCCTATGCGTTGATCGCACTGGGCCTGACGCTGATCTTCGGCACACTCGGTGTTGTCAATTTCGCGCATGGCGCGCTCTTTATGGTCGGTGCGTTCTGCGCCGTGACACTCAACCGGATCCTGACCCTGTCGCATCCGGTTATCGATGAAACGCGCACTGACTTCTTGGGCAATCCGTTGCAAGTCGATGTGCCGTATGTTTACGATATTTTCGGTCAGCAAACAGGTGACGTGATCATTGACTGGTCGGTCCCGCTGGCGATCTTGTTCACGATCCCAGTGATGATCCTGATCGGCATCGTGATGGAGCGCGGTCTGATCAAGCATTTCTACAAGCGCCCCCATGCCGACCAGATCCTTGTCACCTTTGGTCTGGCGATCGTGCTTCAGGAAATCGTCAAGTATTTCTACGGCGCGAACCCGATCCCAACACCCGCGCCGGACGCCTTCCGCGGCTCTCTTGATATGGGCATGATGCTGGGTTTTGAGGCCGGTCAGATCATCTATCCTTACTGGCGCATCATCTATTTCATGTTTGCCGCGCTTGTGATCGGCGCGGTCTTTGCCTTCCTGCAATTCACCACCTTCGGGATGGTCGTCCGTGCCGGCATGGCGGATCGCGAAACGGTGGGTCTGCTGGGCATCAACATCGACCGTCGCTTCACCATCATGTTCGGGCTGGCCGCTGCCGTGGCAGGTCTGGCGGGCGTCATGTACGCCCCCATTACCTCTCCCAATTACCACATGGGCATGGACTTTCTTGTACTCAGCTTCGTCGTGGTCGTCGTGGGCGGAATGGGCTCGCTGCCCGGCGCGGTTCTCGCCGGTTTCGTTCTCGGCATTCTCGAAAGCTTTGCCTCGATGCGCGAAGTGCTCGAAATCCTGCCCGGTCTCAACCAGATCATCATCTTCCTGGTGGCGATCATCATTCTGCTCACCCGCCCGCGTGGCCTGATGGGCCGCAAAGGCGTGATGGAGGATTAATCGATGCTGGGTTTGGATAAAAAGGATTTCCGTCTTTTAATCGTCGTGGTGGCGCTGACCATGTTTGCGCCCTTCTTCCTGAACCCGTTTCCCGAAAGCTCGGGACTGGCGCAATTCAACGCGGGTTACCCCGATCTGATGCAACGCTTTGTGATCTTTGGCATCTTTGCCATCGGGTTCAACATCCTCTTTGGCCTCACGGGATATCTCAGCTTCGGGCACGCCGCCTTTCTCGGTGTGGGATCCTACGGCGCGATGTGGATGATGAAGCTGGTGACGCTCAACGTGATACCGGCCATTATCATGGCGGTGATCGTCGCGGGGCTGTTTTCCATCATGGTGGGCTATGTGTCACTGCGCCGGTCCGGGATCTACTTTTCAATTCTGACACTGGCCTTTGCGCAAATGTCGTATGCGCTGGCTTATTCGGTTCTGACGCCCATCACAGGCGGCGAGACCGGCCTTCAGATCAAGCCGACGGACCAGCCGATCCTGTCCAACTTGCAGGACGGTCAGATTGGGCGTGCCAACCTCTTTGGCATGGATATGCGCAGCAGCTTCGAGCTGAATATGGGGGATTGGCTCTTCACCTTCAACGCGGGCTACTACATCGCCGCGGTGGTCATGCTGATTGCCTTCTATCTATCGATCCGCATATTCCGATCGCCTTTCGGCACCATGCTGCGCGCAGTGAAATCAAACCAAACGCGGATGTACTATACCGGCCTCAACGCGCGGCCCTACACGCTCGCGGCCTTCGTCATATCGGGCATGTATGCTGGTCTGGCTGGCGGGCTGCTGGTTGCGATGGACACACAGGTGGGCCCTGAGCGGATGTTCTGGACCGCCTCGGGCGAAGTTGTTCTGATGACCATTCTCGGCGGGGTTGGCACGCTGATCGGGCCGGTCCTGGGCGCAGGTGCGATCAAGTACATGGAAAACATCCTGTCAAAGATCAACAAGGACATCTTGCATGAATGGTTTGCCATTATGCCAGACGGGATCGAGGATTTCATTGTCGCGATCGTCTATCCCTTCGTCGGGAAAGGCTGGCACCTCACACTGGGCATTATTTTCATGGCGGTTGTCATCTTCTTGCCCGGCGGCTTGGTCGAGGGCGGACAGCGTATTGCCAGGATCTTCAGAGGTAAGAAAACAGCTGAAGATCGAACACGCGGCAAAACCACACCGGCAGAATAAAGGAGCGCAAGATGGGAATTCTTGAAGTCAAGAACGTCAATAAGCGTTTCGGCGGTCTGCAAGCGCTTGGTGACGTCAATCTCAGCGTGGCAGAAAACTCCGTCCATGCGATTATCGGACCAAATGGCGCGGGCAAATCGACCTTGCTTAACTGTCTGATTGGTAAGCTCATCCCAGATACGGGTTCGGTCATGTTCGACGGCCAGTCCGTTCTGGGTCGGCAGCCCTACCAGATCAATCAGATGGGCATCAGCCGGGTCTTTCAGACGCCCGAGATCTTTGGCGATCTCAACGTTCTGGAAAACATGATGATCCCGATTTTTGCCAAGCGGGACGGAGCGTTTCGCCTTCATGCGATCGAAAACACCTTTAGCGAAAAAGACATCATGGGGCAGGCGGAGGCGGTGCTCGAAAGCCTTGGCATGGCGGATAAGCGCCATGATAGCGCCGCTGCGATGAGCCGCGGTGACAAGCGGCGACTGGAAATTGGCATGTGCCTGGCGCAGGAGCCACGCTTGTTGCTCCTCGATGAGCCTACCGCTGGAATGGCGCGGGCCGATACAAACAATACGATCGACCTGCTCAAGCAAATCAAGGATGAGCGCGACATCACCATCGCGATTATTGAGCACGATATGCATGTGGTCTTTAGCCTCGCGGAGCGGATCACCGTCCTCGCTCAGGGCACGCCGCTCGTCGAAGACACGCCAGAGAACATCAAGGGCCATCCCAAGGTGCGCGAAGCGTATCTGGGCGAAGCGGCTTAGGAGGGGAAGCAAGCGATGAACGTCAAACCAGACTTTTCGAAGGGCAAGAATTTTGCCGAAACTTCCCCCGCCTTCCTGAGCATCTGGGGCATGCAGAGCTATTACGGCGAAAGCTACATCGTGCAGGACATCTCGTTCAA
>JBCCNY010000365.1:0-3516 GCA_039025595.1 Pseudomonadota bacterium
GAAATCATGACGATCACATTATCCGCGCTGCCCTCTGATTTGCCGATCTGGTTTGAGGCCGCCGCCCTGGCTGTGGCGGGTGTGATCATTACTGTCGCAGTTTATGGCGCCGTGGCGCTTATCGTGAAGGCGGATGATGCAGGTCTTCATATGGCCTCGGAAGGACGCTTGGCTGTAACGCGCCACCTCGGTGTCGCGATTGTACGTGGCATGCCTCGCTTGATGACGCTTCTTGTCGTGGTCGGTACTGCGGCGATGATTTGGGTCGGCGGTTCGATCATCGTGCACAGCTTACATGAGCTGGGTTTTAACGCTCCTTACGACATCATTCATTCTGTCGCCACGGCCATTGCGCAGGGCGCCGCTACGCTCGAATGGATTGTCACAGCCTGCGCCGACGGCCTCGTCGGCCTGTGCATCGGCCTGATTTTGCTTCCGCTTGTGTCGCGCGGATCCGAGATGCTGCGCCGGTCAACTCACCCGGGCGGATAATCTAAGGGATCGACAATTCGGAGGGAGTGTTGTCAGGCGCAGGATCAGGCAACCAAAATAGATCGGTGCTCGACAGGCTCAAAACAGCCACCAAGAAAGCCAGTAAAGCGCAAACCTCCACGACAGGTACGGCTGTCCATCGCCTCCTCCGTACGCGAAGGACCCAACCAGGCCATTGCTCGTCATAGGGCGGATCTAGATCCAGCTCTGCAGATTGCGTGCGAGAGTGAAAATTACTCTTCTCGTCATAAGAATTATACTTTGTTAGCATTGCTTCCTCTTTCAAAGGTCGCTTCGAATGTCATTGGAATTTAGCTTTACTCAAAAGGGATCTTATTCTACTCAAAATGTCTTTCTACCTTAGGTTGTAATTTCTGATTGTGGCAAATCTAAGGCAGGGTATTCCGCCCAAACGCTCTCTCCAGCTTTGGTTCGCACCGAAGCATGTGGCTTGAGCCTCAAACCGGCGTCGCGTAAAGCGCTCGCGAAAAGAGAAAGAACGAATGCCCTTTACGATTGCAATTGACGGGCCGGCAGCAGCCGGAAAAGGGACGGTCGCGCGCGCCGTCGCCCGGCATTTTGGATTTGCCCATCTTGATACCGGTTTGCTTTACAGGGCCACTGGTTTGCAAACACTTGATGGCACCGATCCCGTGCTTGCTGCGCAGTCGTTAAAACACGATGACTTAAATACAGAGATGCTCCGACGAGCCGATGTCGCCCAAGCCGCAAGCCGTGTTGCCGCTTTGCCAGAGGTGCGGGGCGCGCTGCTGGACTATCAACGCATGTTTGCCCGCCGAGACGGGGGCGCTGTCCTTGACGGACGCGATATCGGCACTGTGATCTGCCCGCAGGCCGAAGTGAAACTCTTCATTACCGCGAGCGACGAGGTCCGGGCGCGCCGACGTCTCGCAGAATTGCTCGATAGCGGGCACCAGACCGATTTCGAGACAGTGCTGGCCGACCTGAAGGTCCGCGACGCGCGCGACAGCGCCCGCGCAACCGCACCTCTCAAACCCGACCCGGCGGCGGTCACGCTCGATACCAGTGACATGACCATCGCGCAGGCAGTTGAGACGGCGATCGCCACCGTGTCTGCCACCATGACCAGCACTGTAAAGGCCAAACGCGAAACCTGATCAATTCTTCTGGCCAAGAGTATCTTCGCGCGACCGCGACCGGTCCCCCGCCAGTAGCGCAGCGCAATTGGTTTGCCCTCGAAAACGCGCCTGCAAACCGCGGCGCCATGCGGTCCGAACGTCCTTGCAGATACTCGGTGGCGAGCAACGCCTGCCACTTAGAAAGGCCCTTGATTGCTCACCAACCAAAGGGTATACGCCCTTGGTCGACAAGGCGCGTACCGCCAGTAAAGACGTGTACAACATACGGGGCTGGGTCGGGAAACCGACCCTTTTCTTGTTGAGAAAAGGTGCGCGCGACCAACGAAATCCAAGACCCGCGGATCCAACCGTGCGGCCAGACAAAACGAAACGTAAAGGATCATATCGCCATATGGCAAACGCAACCATGGAGGAGTTCGAGGCCCTCCTGAACGAAAGCCTCGAGATGGACACTCCCCAAGAGGGATCTGTTGTCAAGGGCAAGGTCATCGCCATCGAGGCGGGTCAAGCCATCGTCGATGTCGGCTACAAGATGGAAGGCCGGGTCGAACTCAAAGAATTCGCAAACCCAGGAGAAGCCCCCGAAATCGCCGTCGGCGATGAGGTGGAGGTTTTCCTGCGCGCCGCCGAGAACGCCAAGGGCGAAGCGGTGGTCAGTCGCGAAATGGCGCGCCGCGAAGAGGCCTGGGACCGCCTTGAAAAGGCTTATGCCGATGATGCCCGCGTCGAGGGCGCAATATTCGGTCGGGTCAAGGGTGGCTTCACCGTTGATCTGGGAGGTGCCGTGGCATTCCTGCCTGGCTCTCAGGTCGATGTGCGACCGGTGCGGGATGCCGGCCCTCTGATGGGTCTCAAGCAGCCGTTCCAGATCCTCAAAATGGATCGCCGTCGCGGCAATATCGTGGTTTCCCGCCGGGCGATCCTCGAAGAAAGCCGCGCCGAACAGCGCGCCGAGGTCATCGGCAAACTGTCCGAAGGCGACGCTGTGGACGGTGTGGTGAAAAACATCACCGAATACGGCGCTTTCGTCGATCTGGGCGGTGTGGACGGCTTGCTGCACGTTACAGACATGGCCTGGCGCCGGGTCAATCACCCATCCGAGATCCTGAATATTGGCGAGACGGTCAAGGTGCAGGTGATCAAGATCAATAAAGAGACGCACCGCATCTCGCTGGGCATGAAGCAGCTGCAAGAAGATCCGTGGGACCTGGTTGCTGCCAAATTCCCGCTCGATTCCACGCATACCGGCCGGGTGACCAACATCACCGATTACGGCGCCTTCGTGGAGCTGGAGCCAGGCGTTGAGGGTCTGGTGCATGTCTCTGAAATGTCCTGGACCAAGAAGAACGTCCATCCTGGCAAGATCGTATCGACCAGCCAAGAGGTTGAGGTCATGGTGCTCGAGATCGATGGCTCAAAACGCAGGGTATCGCTGGGTCTCAAGCAAACCATGCGCAACCCATGGGAAGTGTTCTCCGAAACACACCCAGAAGGCACTGAGGTTGAGGGCGAGGTGAAGAACATCACCGAATTCGGGCTCTTTGTGGGTCTCGAAGGCGACATCGACGGCATGGTGCATCTCAGCGATTTGAGCTGGGACGAGCGCGGCGAGGACGCTATTCAAGCCTACAAAAAAGGCGACATCGTGCACGCCGTAGTTTCTGAGGTTGATGTCGAAAAGGAACGGATCTCACTGTCGATCAAGGCTCTGGGCGGCGACAAATTTGCCGAAGCCACGGGCAGCGTGAAGCGCGGCGCGGTAATCACCGTCTCTGTCACCTCTATCGAGGATGGTGGGATCGAGGTTGAATACGAGGGGATGAAGAGCTTCATCCGCCGTTCGGATCTCAGCCGCGATCGTTCGGAACAAAGACCCGAGCGCTTTTCGGTGGGTGACAAGGTC
>JBCCNY010000366.1:0-3499 GCA_039025595.1 Pseudomonadota bacterium
GCATTACGCCGGGATCAACACGTTTTTGAAAGCGCCCTATGCCGAGGATGTGCTGGAGGTTGCGCATTACGATGCAACCGTTCTGGGCATCCCTTTTGACGGCGGCACAACCTACCGCGCGGGGACCCGTTTTGGCCCGCAGGGCGTGCGCAAGATCAGCGCGCTTTACACGCCTTACAATTACGAAATGGGTGTGGATCTGCGCGAGCAGATGACGCTCTGCGATGCGGGCGATGTCTTCACGATCCCGGCCAATCTCGAAAAGAGCTTTGACCAGATCAGCCGCGCGGTCAGCCACGTGTTCAGCTCTGGCTCGCTACCGGTGATGATCGGTGGCGATCACTCGATCGGGTTCCCTTGCGTGCGCGGGATTGCGGAATGCACCTCGAAGAAGATCGGGATCGTGCATTTTGATCGTCATGCCGACATCCAGGAAAAAGACCTCGATGAGCGGATGCACACGACCCCATGGTTTCACTCTACAAACCTGCCGAACGTGCCCGCCAAGAACCTTGTCCAGGTGGGGATCGGCGGCTGGCAGGTCCCGCGCGAGGCGGTGAAAGTGGCCCGTGAGCGTGAGACAAACATCATCACCATGTCCGATATGGAGCGGATGGGCGTCGACAAGACCGCCGAAATGGCGCTTGAGATGGCCTGGGACGGGGTCGACATGGTCTATATGTCCTTTGATATCGACAGCATCGACTGCGGCTTTGTCCCCGGCACTGGCTGGCCCGAACCGGGCGGGTTTTTGCCGCGCGAGGCACTGTCGCTGGCCTCTAAGGTTGCTGCCGAAGGCATCTGCGGGATGGAACTGGTCGAGGTGGCCCCGCCTTACGATACGTCAGAGATCACCGCGCTGATGGGAACCCGGGTGATCGTTGACGTGTTGGGTAGCCTTGTGGCCGCTGGAAAACTGGGCGCGCATAAGGCCTATATCGATAAACCGGTTAGCATCCCGCATGGCGAATTCGAGGGAAAGAGGTGGTCCAATGCCACATGACAAGTCACTTCACCGCTCAAGCCAGCCGCGGAGCGCGCGATACGCGCCGCCGATGGGGGCGCTCGGCGCGTTGCTGCTTTGCAAGCGGCTTGAACTATTGAACTTGCGTCACGGGGGAACACGCAATGCCACATGACATCGTGAATGGCGCCATCGGCCACAACCACGCCCACGACCATCTGCACAGCCACTTGCCGCCCGAGGATGCGGTGGCGGACTTGCAGGCGCTAGCCTCGCAATTCATCGACGGGTTTGTTCAGGCGGGCGATAAGACCGCCTATCTTCGCCTTGCCGGTGTTCCGTTCGAGCGACCAGGGCAGGGGGGCGAGACGGCGCTGAAGCTCGTCGATGTGCAGCTCACCACCGAATGGCAGGTGGGCACGGCCTCACCGTCTTTCGGCTCGCGCGAGCTGAGCTATCTGCCCTTTCCGGGTGAGATGGTGCGCGAGCGGATCAACATGTCGCTGGTCTATGTCTCGATGGACGAGAAAAGCACGCTTGATATCCGCGATTTTCTGGTCGATCGGTACAGCTAAACGACCGGCGGAACGAATGGCTTGTCGTTTGGGGGCTCGGCGGCGACGCGGGACAAACCAGCCATTTGCGAAGTGCTTGTTTCAAAGTAGGTTTGGTTCGTAAGTAAACCCGAGGTCGTAATGTCTCCATCACTTGGCCGCGTCATCATTTACACTAAGCGGCTCGAAGAGGTTGCAGAATTCTACTGTAAGTACTTTGGCTTTGAAATTTTAAGGCTCGAAGGCGACAGGATCGTTGAACTGGTCAGCCAAGGTGCTGGCAGCAATATACTTTTGCACCCGATGTCGGCAGGCCGAAAGGCTGGACAGACACTTGTAAAGCTGGTTTTCGATGTTGAAGATGTCGACGCATTTTGCCGGGACGCGGAAAGTCGCGGGCTCAAGTTCGGCACTATTCATCAAGCAGACGGCTACAGCTTCGCAAATGCGAAGGACCCTGCCAAGAATTCGATATCCGTTTCAAGTCGGCTGTTTGCCAAGCGGTAGATCCGGGCTCTCAACGGACATTCGCTGCACTGTAGCCGCGCTTCCGCGTTGGGCTCAAAGCAGAGGAACGCAAGCGTGGAGCGTATTTCGCACTTCAATAGCGACTGAGCATATGGTTCGCCTCGCATCGGTATCCGGTCTTGGCCCGAGGCTCAGGCCTAAAGCGTCACGATCAGGTATCTTGGTCCTTCAAATGAATTCTGCTTTCTTACCAATTGGTTCAGCTGCCAATTCGATGGCCTCTTTGATGTCAACGCTGCGGTCAAACAAAGCGCGACCGATCAGAGCCCCCGAGACATGCGGCACGTATTTCAGTCTGGAAACATCGTCCAGCGAGCGTGCCAACCCCCGTGCAATGACGGGCGCTTTAGCCAGTTCCGCAAGGTGTGTGACCAGTGACAGGGTGTCTTCGGCTTCTTCAAGATCAGCATCGATGTCTGTGACAATGATCGCGGAGAGTGGTTCATTCGAAAATGTCTCCAGCACGCGCTCCGGGACAAAGGCGCTGGCTTCCCGCCACCCGTCGGTCATGACCTGCCCTTTATACACATCGAGCGACAGAACGATTTGATCCGGGAAGGTGTTTGCCGCAAGTTTCACAAGGTCAGGTTGGAGCAAGGCGACCGTTCCCAGGACAATGCGGCCGAGTCCCCTGTCAAACCCTTCTTCAATCGATTGAAACGTACGGAAACCGCCGCCCAGTTGGATGGATGCGCCGGCCACGCGTATCATTTCGTCGATCAGCTCTCGGTTACGGTCATCGCCGGCAATGGCGTCAAAATCTGTAACATGGATCCATTCAGCGCCCGCTTCGGCGAATTCCAGTACTTTTTTGATGGGATCCACGTGCCAGATATGCGGCTCCTCTAAGCGTCCTCGGAACAGGCTGACGCATCGTCCGTTTTGCAGTTCGATCATTGGATAGAGCAACATCGGCTATTCCTTTCCAGCCCGACTTCACCGTATCTCCAGCGATTGAACTACATATCACGAATCCGGTAATTTCTGAAACCGGAAGGCCCGGAGGCAAACTCTTGCCAGACGGCCAGCAAAACACAGCCGTCCCAAATCGGAAAGATGCCGGCGACCGCCTGCGTGGCATCACGTTCAGATTTTTTCTGAAACGCAGTCGTCGCAGAGTTCAGAATTTTGTTGTGGGAGGAGGTACAGTCCGTCCGGTAGGCATAAGTGCAAGATCCACTGACGTGCTTGACACAGGGCATAAAGATGACACATAGGTCTTTATTGGTAATATTAATTTACCAATTTTAACGCGGCCCTTGAAGGAGATGGAAATGGGATTGTTCATGGGACTTGGGGATTGTCACAACTTTCAGCAGTTCCGCAAACTGGCCAAACGTCGGCTGCCCGGTCCGATCTTTCACTATATCGATGGCGCGGCGGATGATGAGCAGACTTATCACCGCAACACCGCTGCCTATGGTGATGTCGATCTGATCCCCAGCGTGCTCAA
>JBCCNY010000367.1:0-3491 GCA_039025595.1 Pseudomonadota bacterium
CCAACCAGGGCAAGCATCCACCACAAGGCACCGTCGGTCACCAAAAGCGCTGCGATCGCTGGCGCGGGCGCAAGACCAAGGCTGGCCACCTGTTGCAGACCGATCGAGGTGTTCTGCTGTGGAGCAGACTGCAATGTCGGGAGCCCAATGTCATGCGCCATATAAAGAAACTCCACATAGCGCGAGGATGTTTCGACCATCCCTTACCAGCCAGGCGCCGTTTTCGCGGAGCAAGGCAATCGAATTCACGCTATCGATCTGAACAAAGACGGCCATCCTTCCCTGCAACGGCGCAAGGGGTGTCAGGCCTGAACTTTCCGCGATATCCTGCGCATCTGGGCCAAACGGCGATGCCAGTACCAGGGCAGGCTTTCCTTTCTGAGCGTGCCCCTGCCCGACCAAGACCAGAATGGGGGATAACAGAACAAAGACACCTGCCAGAACCGTCATCAGAAGTGTTGCCATCGGAATTCCGCTATGATGTTTTCCGCGGCGCTTTCTAAAGTACAGATCTGAAATGAGTCTTAAGCCATGTCAGAAAGCACCCTAAAACGGAACTTGATCCGCACCCGTTACAAATCGCGAGATCACATTTTTTAAACCCGCCTTGTCAAAATCAATCTCGAGCTTGTCTCCCTCGATCGACATAACAACACCATAGCCGAATTTTTGGTGAAAGACCCTGTCTCCGGTCTGGTATGCGCTGAGGGCCTCTGCATCGATTACCATGTGTCGCGCCTCCTGCGGTTGACGCATTGATCTATCCCCCGCCCTCGCTTGAAGGCGCTTCCAGCCGGGTGAGTTATACACGTTTGCCTCGCTGGCGCGGGCCTCCAGCCCGGACTTGGTGCCCGGTGGTGCGCCTGCATTCGCCATAGCCGCCGCGCCGTATCCCCCACCGTAAAGCCCCGGTGGCGTCAGAACATCCACATGGTCCTCTGGTAATTCATCGACAAATCGCGACGGCATCTGACTTTGCCATTGCCCGTAAACGCGTCGGTTGCCCGCAAAGGAAATCGTACAGACCTCCTCGGCCCGCGTGATCCCAACATAGGCCAAGCGTCGTTCTTCCTCGAGGCCCTTCGTACCGCTTTCATCCATGCTGCGCTGCGAGGGGAAAAGCCCATCCTCCCAGCCCGGTAGGAAGATGACGGGAAACTCCAGACCCTTGGCGGCATGCAGCGTCATGATCGATACCTTCGCGCCCGCCTCTTCGGTTTCGTTGTCCATGATCAGGCTGACATGCTCCAAAAACCCCTGCAGATTTTCAAAGCTCTCCAGTGCCTTGATCAGTTCCTTGAGATTTTCGAGACGACCTGGCGCCTCTGGCGTCTTGTCGTTTTGCCACATCTCAGTGTAGCCGCTTTCATCCAGAACGATCTCGGCCAGCTCCATATGGCTCAGGCTGGCATCCCCCGTCATACGGCCCCAGCGAGCAAGGCCTTGAACGAGCTTGCCCAGTTCCGTGCCACCGCGTCCCTTGATCTGGCCCTCGTTCACCGCCAGCGCCGCGCCCTCGAGCAGGCTGACGCTGTTCTCGCGCGCCACCCGCTGAATCGTCTGCTGCGCTTTTTCGCCAAGACCCCGCTTCGGCGTATTCACGATCCTCTCAAAGGCCAGATCATCGGCCGGGCTCACGACCAGCCGGAAATAGGCCATGGCATCGCGGATCTCCATCCGCTCGTAAAATCGAGGACCTCCGATTACACGATAAGGCAGTCCGATGGTCAGGAACCGGTCCTCGAAGGCGCGCATCTGATGCGAGGCACGCACCAGGATGGCCATCTCGTCGAGCGACATGTCGCGCTGCCCGCGCGTGCCGCCTTGCATCGCCTCGATCTCCTCGCCAATCCAGCGCGCCTCTTCATCGCCATCCCAATGACCTATGAGGCGAACTTTCTCTCCTGTCTCAACTTCGGTCCATAACTCTTTGCCAAGCCGCCCTTTATTCGAGGAAATCACGCCAGAGGCCGCAGCAAGAATATGTGGAGTGGAGCGATAATTCTGCTCCAACCGCACGACCTTGGCGCCGGGAAAATCGGTCTCGAACCGCAGGATATTGCCGACCTCCGCCCCGCGCCAGCCATAGATCGACTGATCGTCATCGCCCACACAGCAGATATTGTGATGCCCGCCCGCCAACAGGCGCAGCCAAAGATACTGCGCGACATTTGTATCCTGATATTCGTCCACGAGGATAAAGCGGAACCAACGGCGATACTGGTCCAACACATCATCATGGGCTTGGAAAATCGTGACCATGTGCAACAGCAAGTCGCCGAAATCGACCGCATTGAGCTCTTTCAGACGCGTCTGGTACTGCGCATAGAGCGCAACGCCCTTGCCATCATAGGCCTGCGCGTCTGCGGCTGGCACCTTGTCTGGTGTAAGCGCCCGGTTCTTCCACCCGTCGATGATGCCCGCCAATTGCCGGGCGGGCCAGCGTTTGTCGTCAATCCCGTCTGCCGCCACCAATTGTTTGAGCAGCCGCAGCTGATCATCCGTATCCAGAATGGTAAAACTGGTCTTTAGCCCGGCCAGTTCGGCATGCCGACGCAACAACTTCACGCAGATTGAATGAAAGGTGCCGAGCCACGGCATGCCCTCGACGGCCTCGCCGAGCATCCGACCCACACGCATCTTCATCTCGCGCGCGGCCTTGTTGGTGAAGGTCACGGCGAGGATCTCGTTGGGGCGCGCCGTCCCCGTGTTCAGCAGATGCACCATCCGGGTGGTCAGCGCCTTGGTCTTACCAGTCCCTGCCCCAGCGAGCATCAGCACCGGCCCTTCAAGGGTCTCCACCGCCTCGCGTTGGGCCGGATTTAAATCCTCAAGATAAGGCATCTGCCGCGCCGCCATGGCGCGACTGGCCAGCGACGCCTGCTCAAACGCCTCACTATCATCAAAGCTGCTCATGGCCCGAAGATAGCGTGGGTTAATCAAAAGTGAAAGCGAATGTTCTGCATGTGTTCCGATGTTTTAATAGACGAATGATCGCTGGTACGAGCTGTGCCGCAACCTGCCCGGCTTACGCTGCCTGCTTCTCGTGGACGGCAAACGAATTCAAACCCAGCCATTCCTGCATCACACCCACCACGTCGGTCTCACCCAAGCGAAAATTTTTATCTTCGGCCTGCGCCCGGACGAGGGATCCAACCCTATTCGAATAGTGGTTATGTTCCGCAGATCGATCCGTGTTTTGGGATCGACGTTGAACCCGGGATCGAGCAAACACAGATCCCCACCGGTTTTTGGATCGATAAGAAACGACCGGTTCTCTTGGCCTACCCGAGTTTTTTTAAAGGTAAACTGAATGATGAAGACCCGCGCGGGCCGCTTCTGGGACCTCAGTCTGTGCGGCACATCCCACATCAAAAACGGGGGATCGGTATCCTCGCGGCTTGTTCACACCAAACCCAGCTTTGACCCCGCACGCCCACTAGACGCGCACTGACACGAATTTAGGTCATGCCCGGCCTTAGTCAGCACGA
>JBCCNY010000368.1:0-3468 GCA_039025595.1 Pseudomonadota bacterium
AATAAGCGGCAACGCATCCGCCACGGCCGCGACCGCTTGTGAATTCATCGTACCGCCAGCATGAACAGGGTAGCTCTCATCAATGAGATAACTGTTCCCGATTATGCCAATGACCGGACGCGACATGCGACACCTCTGATTGCTCTAAGGATAATGTAACAGACAAAATGGATAAGAAAACCTCAAGCCCGGCAGAGCCGCTTGCGCAAATACGCGCAATCAGACGGCTCAAAAGTCGCAAATAGTGCCTTTCACTCTCGGCCTGTCTGACCTTGCTGTTCCTTTAACTGAAACAACCGGCCTTTGACCGGATGATTGAACCCGAACGTGCAGCAACCTAGGGTGGCGCCTATGTCAGGCTTACAATGCAAGACGCCTGAAAGTTCCCAGAGGACAGAGATCTGATGAAAGACGCCGCTCCGCAAACCATCTATCTGACAGATTACCGACCCCCCGCCTTTTTGGTGGATGAGGTGCATCTGACATTTAGACTGTCACCATCAGCGACGCGGGTGATCTCTCGCATTGGCTTTCGGCCCAATCCTGACACTGAGGATCGTGATTTTTTCCTGCATGGCGAAGATCTGACGCTGATCAGCGCGCGGATCGACGGGACGCTCATTTCGCCCGAGATCGTTTCTGGTGGGTTGGGTTGCGCTGTGCCAGAGGGCGCCTTCACCTGGGAGGCGGAGGTCGAGATTGACCCACAGGCCAATACGGCGCTTGAGGGTCTTTACATGTCGAATGGAATGTATTGCACGCAATGCGAGGCCGAGGGGTTTCGTAAAATCACCTATTATCCCGATCGCCCGGACGTCATGGCGCGCTTCACCGTGCGCATCGAGGGGTCAGAACCGGTGCTGTTGTCGAATGGCAATCCTACCGGCAGCGGGTCGGGCTGGGCCGAATGGCACGATCCTTGGCCAAAACCGGCCTATCTATTCGCGCTTGTGGCGGGAGATCTTGTCGCTCATTCCGGCCAGTTCACGACCGCCTCGGGCCGCGATGTGGCGCTCAATGTCTGGGTGCGTCCCGGCGACGAGGGAAAGTGCAGCTTCGCCATGGACGCCCTTGTCGCGTCGATGACATGGGACGAAGACGTCTATGGCCGCGAATACGATTTGGATATTTTCAATATTGTCGCCGTCGACGACTTCAATATGGGGGCGATGGAGAACAAAGGATTGAACATCTTCAATTCCGCAGCCGTTCTGGCGAGCCCGGAGACAAGTACTGATACGAATTTCGAACGGATCGAGGCGATCATCGCCCATGAGTACTTCCATAACTGGACCGGCAACAGGATCACCTGCCGCGACTGGTTTCAGCTATGCCTCAAGGAGGGGTTGACGGTCTTTCGCGATGCGCAGTTTACCTCTGATCTGCGCTCAGAGCCGGTGAAGCGGATCTCTGACGTGATCGTTTTGCGCGCACGACAGTTTCGCGAGGATAACGGGCCTCTGGCCCACCCGGTGCGCCCCGCAAGCTTTGTCGAGATCAACAATTTCTACACGGCCACTGTCTACGAAAAAGGTGCCGAACTTATTCGCATGCTGAAGACGATTGTGGGGCAAGACGCGTACTATCAGGCGCTCAACCTTTACTTCACGCGTCACGACGGTCAGGCGGCCACGATCGAGGATTGGCTGACGGTCTTCGAAGAGGTGACCGGTCGCGACCTGACGCAGTTCAAGCGCTGGTACGAGGATGCGGGAACGCCACGCCTGAAAGTCAGTGAAAGCTATAGCGATGGCATTTTCACTCTGACTTTTGAGCAATCCACACCACCCACGCCGGGACAGGAAGAAAAACCGCCCCGTCTCATCCCGATTTCGGTCGGCCTGCTCGACCCCGATGGCCGGGAGGTGCGGGGCGCACACGTTCTCGAAATGACGCAAGCGAAACAGAGCTTTTCCTTCGAGGGGCTGAGCGCGCGACCTGTTCCCTCGATCCTGCGCGGCTTTTCCGCCCCGGTGATCTTGCAACGCGAGAGTGATCAAGCCGAACGTGCCTTCCTGCTGGCGCATGATACCGACCCCTTCAATAAATGGGAGGCTGGTCGTGCTTTGGCCCGAGACGGTTTGATGGCAATGGTTCAGACCGGCGCCGCGCCTGATATGGCCTATCTCGACGCAATCGCCTCGGTGGCCGCCGATGACACACTCGATCCGGCTTTTCGAGCCTTGGCGCTCGGACTACCCAGCGAAGATGATTTGGCGCAGAGCCTTTATGACAAGGGTGTCACGCCGGATCCTCAGGCAATCTGGCAGGCGCTGGAGGATCTGCGCGGGGCGCGCGCCATCCGGATGGAAAGCCTGGCGCAAGAGCTATACGCCAAGAACCAGGTGACCGAAGCTTATGCGCCGAATGCCCAGCAATCCGGAGCGCGTGCCTTGGCCAATGCAGCGCTCAGCATGATCACGCGGCGCGACGGCGGGACCATGGCAAAACATCAATATGAGACCGCGACGAACATGACCCAGCAACTGGCAGCATTATCCTGTTTGCTACAGACCGGCTCAGGCGACGAAGCGCTCGCAGCATTCTACGCGCAATGGCAGGCCGACAGGCTGGTGATCGACAAGTGGTTTTCGATGCAGGTGCTGCATGCACGTCCCGACGCCGCTGCGGCAACGGCGGAACGGCTGACCGGACATCCAGACTTTTCAATGAAAAACCCCAACAGATTTCGCGCCACGCTCGGTGCGCTTGCCGGCAATGCCGCTGGGTTCCATCACGCGTCCGGTAACGGGTATCGCCTGTTGGCGGATTGGTTGATTAAGCTTGATCCACTGAACCCGCAGACAACCGCGCGGATGTCCACGGCATTTGAAACCTGGCGGCGCTACGACAGCGCGCGTCAGGCACATGTGCTCAGAGCTTTAGACCGAATTTTGGCAACCGACGGGCTCAGCAGAGACATGGTCGAAATGGTGGGTCGTATACGAAACGCATGAACCCGTGGACCGCCAGACTGTATCTAATTGGACGTATGGCAACACTGCATTTTGCCCAGCGATCGCAGCTCAGGTTAGTCGCCTCAAAGTGGTTGCAACGCCGGGGGGTGTCAGTCGTTCAGCGTAGCTTTGAATCACCCCAAGAGATGGGCTTTGTGGGCTTCGCTTGTTTAAACGTGGTTGATGTAGCACTGCCAACTCTGGCTCAAAGACAATCGTTGTGATTATCGCGGAGGGCCGTTGAATTTTCAGAACAAAGACCGGAGCGGTGGTAATCCCTTCCGCAAGCGTTTCGGTCAGAACTTTGCGTCTACTGCGCGTTCGAGCCCAGACGACGAAAAGAGACACTTCGCGCTTGCGGGCGAAGCGCTTCGGCGGATTTGCAATATTGCTGTTCTTGAACCCAGGCCATCATATCATCGCGTTTGCGTGCAGAATGTAGCGGACCCCAATCGGCGGCAACTCCCCGCATCCCGCGCGAGACAACGCCATCGCGCGGCACGGTTTTGGA
>JBCCNY010000369.1:0-3441 GCA_039025595.1 Pseudomonadota bacterium
CGGTCTCGGCGTAGCAGTCTCCGGTGGGAGCGATTCTCTTGCTCTTTTGGTCCTTCTGGCCGAGTGGGGGCAGAGATACGGACGGCCCATTTATGCAGCCACCGTTGATCACGGGCTAAGACCTGAAGCATCTGATGAAGCAGCCTATGTTGCGAGGGTTTGCGCAGATCTTGGTGTGGCTCATGAAACGCTTCCCTGGGCGGATCGGCCAGAGTCGGGAAACCTACCCGATCTAGCGCGCCGAGCGAGATACAGGCTTTTGGCGAGTTGGGCAGAACGCAACGACATTGGGTGTGTGGCTGTGGCGCATACAATGAATGACCAAGCTGAGACGTTTCTAATGCGTCTCGGGCGCGAGGCCGGCGTTGACGGGCTGGCCGCGATGGCAGGCCATTGGCGCGACGGTCGCGTGGTGTTTTGCCGCCCGGCGCTTCAGGTCAGTCGTGCGGAGTTGCGCGATGAGCTCACGGCGCGAAACATCACCTGGATCGAGGACCCGACGAATCATGATCCGTCTTTTGATCGCGCTCGGGCGCGACGCATTCTGGACCAGCTGAGCGATTTGGGTATTACGGCACGCGGTTTGAGCCGCGTTTCAGAGCATTTGGCTGAGGTGCGGACCTCGCTTTACTGGTACGTTTTTCTAGCGGCGCAATCTCATTTACGCTTCCATTCCGGAGACGTCTTTGTGACACGCAAAGGTTTTCGCACAGTGACGCGGGACGTGGCCCGTCGATTGATTCAACAGATCTTGATGTGGATCAGCGGCGCAGATTATGTTCCGCGCGGCCGTGCGATGGACTTGATGCTAGAGGCAATTCGCGGTGGGACTGCAATGAACCTTCATGGCTGTGTAATGACTGTGATGGAAGACGAGCTGCATTTTACCCGAGAAGAACACGCGGTCGCCGCCGCGAGGGTGCCTGTGTCGGATGTCTGGGATCAGCGTTGGCGCCTGGACGGGCCGTCCGCCCCGGATTGCGAAATCGCGTCTCTGGGCAAAAGCGGCCTGGCACAATGCCCGGATTGGCGCGCCGGTGGTCTTCCTGAACACTCTTTGCGTGCCTCACCGGCCATCTGGCGAGGTGGGCACGTTGTCGCTGCGCCGCTTGCAGGATTATCAAATGGCTGGAAGGCAACGCTTTTGCGCGACGAGCAACAATTCTATGCGGATACATTGGCGCATTGAACGCGTGAAAATCGTGGCTATTTTAAGCTACAACGCCATGTGATAGATCTGAGCCACATCATTCGTGAGGAGAGTCCCCTTGGGCAACGCGCGTAATATTGCATTCTGGCTGGTCCTGTTTTTGTTGATACTGGCCTTATTCAGCCTGTTCAACGGATCGGGCAATGCGCTTCAGAGCCAAACGATACCTTATTCCGATTTCGTTGAGTCGGTCGAGCAAGGTGACGTCACCAATGTGACGCTTGACGGGGAAAATGTGACGTTCCAGGAATCGAACGGTGCGACCTTCGCAACGGTAAAACCAGAAGACGCAGAGATCACTCAGCTTTTGATAGACAACAACATTCCTGTTCAGGCCAAGGCGCAGGAACAATCCGGTTTTCAGTCCTTCCTGCTGTCTCTGCTTCCCTTTGCGCTGCTGATCGGTGTTTGGATCTATTTCATGAACCGTATGCAGGGCGGTGGAAAAGGTGGTGCAATGGGTTTTGGCAAGTCGCGCGCCAAATTGCTGACTGAAAAGCATGGCCGCGTTACATTTGACGATGTGGCCGGTATCGACGAAGCGAAAGAAGAACTCGAAGAAATTGTGGAGTTTCTTCGCAACCCGCAAAAGTTTTCGCGCCTTGGGGGCAAGATCCCAAAGGGCGCTTTGCTAGTGGGACCTCCAGGCACCGGTAAAACGCTACTTGCCAGAGCCATTGCAGGCGAAGCGGGTGTTCCGTTCTTCACGATCTCTGGCTCTGATTTCGTTGAAATGTTCGTCGGCGTCGGAGCCAGCCGTGTCCGTGACATGTTCGAGCAGGCCAAGAAAAATGCGCCATGCATTGTATTCATCGACGAAATCGACGCCGTTGGCCGCCATCGTGGTGCGGGTTATGGTGGCGGAAACGATGAGCGTGAACAGACGCTGAACCAGCTCTTGGTCGAAATGGACGGCTTCGAGGCGAATGAGGGCGTTATCATCATCGCCGCCACAAACCGAAAGGACGTTCTCGATCCGGCGCTTTTGCGACCAGGGCGCTTCGACCGTCAGGTCACTGTGCCGAATCCAGACATCAAAGGCCGCGAGAAGATTCTCGGCGTGCATGCGCGCAAAACGCCGTTGGGCCCGGATGTTGATCTGCGCATAATTGCCCGCGGCACACCGGGCTTTTCGGGCGCCGACCTCGCCAATCTGGTGAATGAGGCGGCACTGATGGCTGCACGGGTCGGACGTCGGTTTGTGTCAATGATCGATTTTGAACAGGCCAAAGACAAAGTGATGATGGGCGCAGAGCGCCGATCAATGGTTCTCACAGCGGACCAGAAAGAAAAGACAGCCTATCACGAAGCGGGTCACGCCATCGTGGGCCTGACGTTGCCGCAATGCGATCCCGTGTACAAAGCGACGATTATCCCTCGTGGAGGTGCGCTCGGCATGGTCGTCTCGCTTCCTGAAATCGACCGTCTGAACTGGCACAAATCGGAATGCGAGGAAAAGCTTGCCATGACTATGGCGGGTAAGGCAGCTGAGATCATCAAATACGGTGCCGACGCCGTGTCCAACGGACCTGCGGGCGACATCCAGCAAGCGTCTGGACTTGCACGGGCCATGGTGCTGCGCTGGGGCATGTCGGACAAGGTCGGCAATGTAGACTACGAGCAAGCCCATGAAGGATACATGGGCAACGGCGCTGGAGGGTTTTCAATCTCGGCGGCAACGAAAGAACTGATCGAAGACGAGGTTAAGCGCCTGATCGATGATGCCTATACCCGCGCCTTTGACATCCTTAGCGAGAAGAAAGAAGACTGGGAGCGGCTCGCGCAGGGTCTTTTGGAATATGAAACCCTGACCGGCGAAGAGATAGAACGTGTCATTCGCGGTGAACCACCTGAGGCTGATGACGACGAGGGCAGCGCGCCAGAGGCGGATAAAAAGCCGTCCTTCACGGCTATTCCCAAAACCAAGCCGCGGTCGTCGCCTGGCGCCGGCGATGGTGGTGGGATGGAGCCTGAACCCTCTACTTGAACGCCCAAAAAATGTCTGACGACTGGGATCCGGGCGCCTATGCCCGGTTTCAGGACCTGAGACTGCGGCCTGGTCTCGATCTTTTGAACACAATTGGACCGTTGGTTCAGGGCGACTTTGTGGATTTGGGATGTGGCAATGGGGCTTTATCCGGGGCTTTGCGCGGGCGCGCAGCTGGACGCACTTTGACGGGCATCGATACCAGTCCCGCCATGTTGACGAAGGCGCGTGCCACAGGAAATTA
>JBCCNY010000370.1:0-3435 GCA_039025595.1 Pseudomonadota bacterium
CCGGTAGCCACGAAACAGGAAATTCATCTGCTCGTGCAGCATGGTGTGGCGCGTTACGCGGTCTTCGAAATCCTCAAGCTGCGCCGCCGATGGCAGCTCACCATAAAGCAACAGGTAACACACTTCGAGATAGTGGGATTTTCCAGCCAATTGATCGATCGGATAGCCGCGATGTAAAAGCTCACCTTTACCCCCATCGATATAGGTGATCGTGCTGTCGCAGCTCGCCGTTGAGGTGAAGCCCGGATCATAGGTGAACACACCTGCCTCGCCATACAGCTTGCGGATGTCGATGACATCAGGGCCTGCGGTCGGGGAATAGATGGGCAGATTATACTCTTGGTCGTCGATCACCAGCTTCGCGAATTTTGATTGCGTGCCGTCGGCCATGATGTTCCCTCCTGTGAGACCGGTTGCCATCAGCAAATAGCGCGGTCCGGTACAATGCGCCAAAACCGGTCTAACCCGGTTAAATGCGCCTTTGATGTTGTAATCCCGTGGTGTCAGAGTCCACGTTTTTGCCCTTTCGGGTCAAGCCTGAATTCGTGTCAGCCTCCTGTGGCGGCCTCTGCCGCATCGGACAACCTGGCAAGGCTCTCTTCGCGTCCAAGCACGAGCATCATGTCAAACACGCTCGGCGTTGCACTTCGTCCGGCGAGGGCGGCGCGCATCGGCCCCGCCAGCTTGCCAAATTTTACATCATTCTGCGCCGCGACTTCGTTCGCCACAGTCTCCAGATCTTCGCGCGACCACGTAGCATTTTGCAGGCGCGGCGTCAATTGTTTCAGTATGCCACGGGATACCAAATCAAGCTGCTCTGCTGCGCGCGGTTCTGGTTCAACGGGTCTGTCAGTAAGAGCAAATTCCGCTTTATCAATGAGTTCCGGGAAAGTTTTCGCGCGCTCTTTAAGAGTATACATCGCTTTTGACAGCCGTGCTTTTTGCTCAACTGAAAGCTCTGGATCGTTGATAGATGCTAGATAGAACGTTAATTCATGCAGCAGCGCAGCATCCTCGGTGGCGGCGATATGTTGCCCGCTGAGATTGTCGAGCTTTTTGAAATCGAACCGGGCCGGGGATTTTCCAATACCTGAGAGATCGAACCAGTCAAGCGCTTGCGCGTCGGTGAAAAATTCGTCATTCCCATGACTCCAGCCGAGCCGGGCCAGATAATTGCGCATGCCTGATGCGGGATATCCTAACCGCTGGTATTCGTCGACGCCCAAGGCGCCATGGCGTTTGCTCATCTTCTTGCCGTCGGGGCCGTGGATCAAAGGAATATGGGCATAGACGGGCAGGGGCCAACCCATCGCGTCATAAATAAGCCGCTGACGGGCGGCATTGTTGAGGTGATCGTCTCCGCGGATCACGTGGGTCACGCCCATATCATGATCATCGACCACTACCGCCAACATGTAGACCGGTGTGCCGTCGGAGCGCAAAAGGACCATGTCATCAAGCTGCGCATTTTCGACCCGGACATCACCCTGGACCGCGTCGTGGGTGACGCTGACACCGTCGCGGGGTGCCTTGATGCGAATGACATAGGGTGCATCTGGGTAGCTGTTTTCTGGCGCGTCGCGCCAGGGACTGCGAAAGAGGGTTGAGCGTCCCTCGGCCTGCGCAGCTTCACGAAACGCGGCGATTTCATCTGGCGTCGAAAAACACTTATACGCCGATCCCTTATCCAGTAACTCCCGAGCCACCTCAGCGTGTCGATCTGCGCGCGCGAACTGGCTGATCACCTCGCCATCATGATCGAGACCCAGCCACGCCATCCCGTCGAGAATGGCCTGCGTCGCCTCCGGAGTGGAGCGAGCGCGATCGGTATCCTCGATCCGCAACAGGAAAGTGCCGCCCCGTCCCCTCGCATAGAGCCAGTTGAAAAGCGCTGTGCGCGCGCCTCCGATATGCAGAAAACCTGTAGGAGAGGGCGCAAATCGCGTGACAACGGCGCTTGGCTGCTCGGATGAAAGCATACGAATTAACCTTTCGGTAACGATGTTCGACATACCCCTGATCTTTAGGGTGAGGGAGGTCTATCGACCCGCCCGAAGGGAGACAAGACGTGGCCCAGATAATCACCCGGAGAATGGCGCAGATCATGGTGCAGACACTCCGACAGGCGGCAGATTGGACAACCACCGGGACCTTAGACCTCTGGACCGCGCAGCGGGGGCATCTGTTCCCCTGGGTACCAGTCGCGCTGGCTTGTGGCATTGCGCTCTATTTTGGACGCCCCGTCGAGCCGAACACGCCGATTTACATCGGTCTTCTTGGGGTTATCGCGGCAGCGCTTCTGTTACGGCGTTGGGCGGGGTATCACGCCGAGCCGCTCCTTTGGGCGATTGCGCTGGTCGCGGCGGGCGCCTCGATCGCAGGATGGCGGGCCAATAGCCTGGCGGATCCGGTTCTGGGCTGGCGGTATTATGGTCCGGTTGAGGGGCGTATCGTGGGCCTTGATCGCTCTGCCTCTGATGCGGTTCGTCTGACACTGGATCGGGTGGTGCTGCGCAACACGGCGCCAGAGCGCTTGCCGGGTCGGGTGCGTGTGGCGTTGCACGGTCTCGCGGCAGATTACGCTCCCGAGCCCGGTCAAATCGTGGCTCTCACCGCGCATCTTGCTCCGCCATCCGGTCCGGTTGAGCCGGGAGGCTTCGATTTTCAGCGCCATGCCTGGTTTCAGGGGATCGGCGCCGTGGGATACAGCCGGACGCCGGTGATGTTGATGGTCTCACCCGAAGGTGGGCAAGTTCTTTTCAAGACGCGCATGGCACTGTCAGCCCGTGTGCAGGCGTTGTTGCCAGGCGAGACAGGTGCCTTTGCCGCCGCGATCATGACTGGTGACCGCTCGGGCATGGGCCAGGAGACGCTGACCGCCTTGCGCGTGTCGAACCTCGCGCATTTGCTGGCCATTTCCGGCCTGCATATGGGCCTGCTCGCGGGATTTGTGTTTGGCGTGATCCGGCTTGGGCTGGCCGCCTTGCCTGGTATCGGGCTGCGCTGGCCGATCAAGAAGATTGCAGCGCTCGGCGCGATGGCGGCAGCGGCGGGCTATCTGGCGCTTTCGGGCGGCAATGTCGCGACAGAACGCGCTTTCATTATGGTTTCGGTTATGCTGCTGGCGGTTCTGGCAGATCGGCGGGCGCTCAGCCTGAGAGGTGTGGCTCTGGCCGCCTGCATCATCCTCGTTCTGAGGCCCGAAGCCCTGCTCGGGCCCGGTTTTCAGATGTCTTTCGCTGCGACCACGGCCCTTGTGGGGGTCTTTGCTGCGTTGCGTGATCGTGAACGACGATGGGGGCCAAACTGGCTGCGCCCGGTCTTCGCGCTGCTTGTGTCGTCCAGCGTGGCGGGGTTTGCCACAGCGCCGATCGCGGCGGCGCACTTTAACCAGATCGCGCATTATGGACTAATCGCCAATCTCGTAAGCGTGCC
>JBCCNY010000371.1:0-3414 GCA_039025595.1 Pseudomonadota bacterium
GGAAAAGTACCGCATGGGGATGATCTGTCGGGTCTGGAGGATTGGCAAGAGCGTCACGTGCTGCCACGCTTGCGAACTCTCGGCGTGCAGCAAGAGGACATTCAATCTATCGCCGAAGCCTCCGCGACTGCGTCGTCGAGCAAAAAGAACGCTGTCGCTCTGACGCCTCACGACTTCGCCGATATCCTGAGGCGCGCACTTTAGATGGCTCGCTGGCTAAAAAACGAGTGTTTGTCGAATTCGCGATTTTAGATCCGTCTCGGGCCGTTCGACCCACTAGAAGCTTGCAGGCATTTGCTCAGGACACAGCAAAACAGTTTGCACCAGAGCGTTGTTGCCGAATGTCAAACGTCGTAGAGGGTGGGTTCATGTCCAAGACTAAGGACCAATCCTATGCTCGACCTGGCAATCGCCAACCTGCTGTCACCCATCGTTTTATCCTTCGTTCTGGGTGTCGGAGCCGCGCTGGCTAGGTCAGATCTGTCGGTCCCGGAAGCGGTGGCTAAAGGTATTTCGATTTACCTCCTGTTCGCCATTGGTTTCAAAGGCGGGGCAAGCCTGACCAAACATGGCATCGATCTCACGCTCGGACTGAGTCTGCTCGCAGGCGTCATCCTGTCTTTTGGATTGCCGCTGTTAGGTTTTGCATTGCTGCGCGTGCTGTCTGGGATCTCACGAACAGACGCGGCGGCGGTGGCTGGACATTATGGCTCGATCTCGATTGTGACCTTCGTCGCTGGGACCTCTGTCTTGGCGGATGCGGGCATCGCGTCCGAAGGTTACATGGTGGCTGTCGCGGCTGCGATGGAAGCCCCGGCAATCCTGTCCGCGCTTTGGCTGATCTCGCGCGGGTCTGACGTTGCGGAAATGAGTTCTGATCTCTGGCGTGAAATACTACTGAATGGCTCAATTGTTCTGCTTCTTGGTTCCTTTGCCATTGGTATGGCAACCGGAGCGGAGGGGATGAGCCGGATTGAGTCGTTTATCGTATCCCCTTTTCAAGGGGTTCTGTGCTTGTTCTTACTCGATATGGGCCTGATTGCGGGACGTGGCCTGCGACAAGCGGATGTCTTGGATCGAGGCGCTATTGCCTTTGGGCTCATCATGCCTCTCCTCGGCGCCGCAACAGGTTTGATCGCAGCATTGCTCGTAGGTCTTTCGGTCGGCGGCACGACGCTTTTGATGACGCTTGCAGCCTCTGCCTCGTATATAGCGGTGCCAGCAGCGATGCGCGTCGCGGTGCCGCAGGCCAACCCGTCGATCTACCTGACGCTATCTCTGGCTGTGACCTTTCCTTTCAACCTGGTCATCGGCTTGCCGATCTATCTGACAGTGGCCAAAAGCGTGATAGGATCCTGATATGCAGACACATGACGCAAAACGAGTGGAGATCACGATAGAGAAGGTCATGCTGCGCCGTTTGACTGGAGCCTTGGAATCGGCGGATGTGACGGGCTGGTCCGTGCTGCCGGTCCTGGGCGGGTCGGGTCGGTCGGGCACATGGAACCGAGATGACCAGATCTCTCGCGGCACGGGTTTGGTACAAGTCGTCTGTCTGATCCGTCCGGACAAGCTCGACGCGCTTCTGGATGCCGCATTCGAAGTTGTTGACCGGCATATCGGTGTGGTGAGCGTCACCAATGCTCAGGTCCTGCGCGCCGAACGGTTTTGACTTAGACAATGCACGCGGCTTCCCGGGAGCCGGATCGAAGCCCTTTCCGACGACGCGACCGGATAAACACGTCGCAATTAGCCTTCGGCCTTAGTATCCGTCGAGTGGACACCTGACAAAGACCAAAACGCTCACCAAGCGTCAGTTGCAAACATCATTGTGAACAAAAAGCATTGGGCATGCGGTCTGATCGTCGCACAACCTCTTGTCTTGTGGCCCACCTGCTCTCATTTTGGCCTCAACATGCACATGGGGAACGACATGTATCAAAAAACCGAAGATGCCATCGCGCGCCTGACGCCCGAGCAATATCGCGTTACTCAGCAGGACGGAACGGAGAGGCCATTCACGGGCGAGTACAATTCGGAAAAGCGTGCTGGCATCTATGTCGATATCGTGTCGGGCGAGCCGCTTTTTGCGTCGTCAGACAAGTTTGAATCGGGCTGCGGTTGGCCGAGTTTTACCAAACCAATTGAGTCTGCTCACGTTCTGGAGAACCGGGATACAAGCCACGGTATGGTCCGGACAGAGGTGCGTTCGGCGCATGGCGACAGCCATCTGGGCCACGTGTTTCCGGACGGCCCACAGGATCGCGGGGGCCTGCGTTATTGCATAAATTCGGCCTCTCTGCGGTTCGTCCCTCTGGAGGAGATGGACGCAGAAGGCTACGCATCATACATTGATCAAGTGGAGGAAATCCAATGAGCGAAGAACGCGCTGTTCTGGCAGGTGGCTGTTTCTGGGGCATGCAGGATCTGATCCGCAAGCTGCCGGGCGTGGCCCGCACCCGTGTTGGCTATACGGGCGGAGATGTGCCAAACGCCACTTACCGAAATCACGGCACACACGCGGAAGGGATCGAGATCATCTTTGACCCTGCCAAAATAAGTTATCGCCAGCTGATGGAATTCTTCTTTCAGATACACGACCCAACCACGCCTGACCGGCAGGGTAACGATCGCGGCCCGAGCTACCGGTCGGCAATTTACTACGAGAGTGACGCTCAGCGCGACATTGCCGAAGATACCATCGCGGATGTGAACGCCAGTGGGCTCTGGCCCGGTAAGGTTGTAACCGAGTTAGAACCTGTCGGCGATTTTTGGGAGGCCGAACCAGAGCATCAGGACTATCTGGAGCGATACCCGAACGGATATACCTGCCATTTCGTCCGACCGAATTGGGTTTTACCCAAACGGGATGCGGCGGAGTAGCAGACGAACATTTCTCGCTCTCGCGACCGCATCGCTTGCGACGCTGGGCGGCGGCGCGGCTTATCGCGTTGGTCGGTATAAGGCCCCAGTTAAACGAGAGCCCGATCTAACACGCATAAAGCTCAATCTGATCGCTTCGGAGGCAAAGCGGTCAGACCAAGCGCGCGTTTTGCTGATTGGGAATTCCGCCACGATACGCGGCCGGTTCTTTGACCGGCTCCAGGAAGAGGCAGGCACAGGTGTTCATTTCGCGCGGGCCTCGGCAAACGGAGCGCGGCTTGTCCAATCCGTGCGCATCGCGGGTTTGAGAACCCTGGTGCAACAGATTCCTTGGGACGCTGTCGTGCTACAGGACTTCTCTTCAATGCCGCTTCATCCGGCGGACCGGCTGGGCTCGCGTCTTGCGATCAGTCATTTCGCGCGCCTTGCGTCCCCCGCGCCGATCGTGCTTTTTCCGCATTGGCCAAGTGCCGCAGGACATCGGGTGTATCGCGGGACTTTAGGCACTGGCTTCGCCATCCCCGCTGATCC
>JBCCNY010000372.1:0-3382 GCA_039025595.1 Pseudomonadota bacterium
CAGGATCTTGTAGCGGCCGTTTTGGATCCCGCGAATGATCCGACCCCAGTCTCTGGCGCCGGGGCCCGCAACCCGTTCGGCGATACGAACGATCCGATAATCCAGCCCTTGGTCTTTCCAGGTCTCATGCAGCTGCTGTTCGTTTTGCGATCGCGATAACGCGTAGCGCGAGACCGGCCTAGGCGGCGCGTCTGCCGCTGCAAGAGGCGGATGACCTCGCATCGTGGCGACCGTACTAGCCGCAATCACTCGCGCGGCATTGGTCAGGGCCGCTTCCGCGACAGCATCTTGAAGTCGGGTGTTTTGCTCGCAATACTCTGCTTGAGAGAGCTTTTTCTGGCCCCGTGCCGCCGCGAGATGGTAAATCACATTGCAGTTGGCGGACGCCTCCCGGAGCAAAATACGATCGGCAGCGTCCCCGCGCAGGATCTCGGCTCCCGCTGCTTCCAGATCCTGTCCGTCATGATGAGGGCGCAACAAGGCTCGGACCGGAATTCCAGAACCACGCAGGTCGAGGACAAGTTGCCGTCCGATAAAGCCCGCAGCGCCTGTCACCAAAACCGGGGGCTGCGTCATTGAGCAGCCTTAACGCTTCTCTCAGGCGTGAGGCCCGGCACAGGGCTACCCCTCATTTCAGGACGCATATCCTGTCCAAGCAGTTCATGGACAGTCGCCAAAAGGTCAAATTCATGAATGCGGGGCAATTCGCCCGTTCCCGAAATATCGGCGCCGTGAGCGACAAACCAACCTTCGCCGACATGATGCCCGGACCGTCCATCGACATAACTGCCATGATCGTAGTTCCGGACAATCCCGTAGCGCTCTGATTTGAAACCGCGGATGTTGCGTGCACCGCGAATTGTTGTCCGAACCAAGAGGTCAGGCAGCGTGCGTCTTTGGTTGGCGTCAGGCCAGACCTCAGAGCCCGGCTTGATATCCCTGACAAGCGGATCCCCGGTATCCATATCAACAAAGCTCTCCAATCCTTCGCTGATTTGCTTCAGCAAGGCGCTATATTCCTCTCCCGGTGCCACGATACCGTCGCGTTCCCGGCCTTTCAGATTGACATGAATTAGGCCTTCGAGATCGCCTGCGAGCATAAATGCCTTGGTCTTGGACCAGTCTCGTGCATCGGTGCGCCAGAAGAGCGTCATTGCATCCTGGACGGCAAACGGCAGTTTCGCCTTGATACGAGACCGCAGTTCCAGTGGTATGGCCTCGCGTACTTTTGACGCGAGAGAGACCGGCACTGTCTCAGGTTCGTCTCGTTTCTCATCCTTAAGGATTCGGTCCAGCATCCTGCTGAATAGCGGATGGACCGAGTAATTCTCGACCATCCCATGGAGGGAAAAGGCGATCACGTTCACTTCATCACCAGCGGCATCAATCAATTCGCCCAAAGCTTTGTCGGTGGCGATTGCGACCTGACGCATGGCATCGTCGAGCGCCTCGCCTTCTGATGTGCTCATAGGTTCTGCCGCGCCGTAGCGGTTCCAGATTTTGTGGCCCGCGCGGTGGACTGTGCCGAAGCCCATTATGAAGAGGTCCCAGTCTTGTTCGCGCAATAGCATTCTGCCGGCGCGGCTCAGCCAATCCGCGGCTGCGATCAATTCATCGCGCAACGTCAATAGAGCCTTGGCGCTTTGCCTGCCGGTAAACTCGTCGGGTATCGGCATCGGACCGATTTCCTTCTTGACCCGATCCATAAGGCCAAGCGGATAAGCGCTCGGCGCGCCAATCTTGTCGTGAGTTCCCCAGCCCGTAAGCTCGACACCATTGAACGGTTTCGGGCCGTAGGTGATCGGAACGTCGATCGCGAGCACCCGCGGGCCACCCAAAGTGAAATTTCGGTAAAAGGGTTCGATAGGCTGCCAATTCGGCGTGGCTCGGATTGTTTTCATCAGATCAGGCCGCCAGGACAAGTAAAACATCCATCCGTGTTCTGGTGGATAGGTCCCCGTGTAAAAAGTGGGCCAAGGGGTGCCTGCGAGGTGGTCCGCGGTTGAGTCGATGGCCCCAGTTGCACCATCGGCTCTCAGACGTGCCAAATTAGGCAATGAACCGTCATCCATCCACCGTTTCATGCGATCAGAAGGCGATGCATCAATCGCTAGGAGCATGAGTTTCTTAGGGTTCTGTGCCATATCAAGGTCTCTTCGCTACTGTCATAGGGAAAGGTCTGGGGATGTGGCCTCGTCAGAATCCGTCCGGCTGACCGAGCTTTCGATCAGCCCGCGCCGAAAGCCTGCCGTCCATCCTACGGCTCCAATGATGAGAAATGGGCTGACCAGAAGTGTCTTGGGCAGTTTCGCAGGGTTGAGACGAATGACCCGACCAAAAATGTAGATGAGACGGCGCAGAACGATCGCCGGCGCCAGAATTGCTTTGCTGGCAAGTCGAGTCTGTCGCTCAGACAAAAGCAGTTTCAGGCGTCCACGAGAATAACCGAAAGCATGATGGTGGCGGATCATATCTGTGACCTTGCGTCGCCCGCTATGGCGAATGCTCATGCCCGGGCAGAACCATATTCCGTCTGGCCAGATTTCTATTGCGCGCTGGCAGAAATCGACATCCTCGCCCGTGGCCAATCCGCCCGCATGGCGAAAACCCTGCAGCCTTTCGAAATCCGCTTTTCCTATCGCGAGGTTGCAGGACGGCGCCATATGCATCCTGCCTGCCGGTCGGTTGCGGGGAAGGTCGGCGAACTGAAGGAGGTTGTCGGCGCTTGCCACAAGGTGCCATGGATCAACGTCTTCAACCGGTCCAGCGACGAGCCTCGCCCCATTGTCTAGCGCCTTTATCGCCGACGGCAACCAATCCGGATCGACGCGACAATCCGCATCGACAAACGCGACAATCTCTCCGGCGGCTCCTGCCGCCCCGAGGTTACGCGCTTGTCCGGGTAAGTTTCCAGTGCCGCGCCGCACGACCCGCGCACCAGCAGCCTCGGCCTCCTGTCGGATGTCATCGTCGGACCAGGCATCCACCACGATGATCTCAAATAGATCTTCGAGCTTTTGCGCATTGAGATCTGCAAGCAGTGTTCTCAGAGATTCCGGCGTTCCTTTGCAGGGAATCACGACAGAAGCCGTGGGCAAAGTTTCAGATTTGCGGTGCGCGTGCGGGTGGGGATCAGCCAACGTGTTTCTCCGCTGCAATGGGCTTCCGTGTCGCGCTCAGAATCAGCGCCAACAGACAGGCTGCTGCGAGGCATTCCGTCACGACAGTGGTCCAGGCTGCGCCAAGAGCCCCGTAATGTGGGATGACAAAACCGTTCAAGACGATATTCACCAGCGCACACGGGGCCAGAATTTTCAGGCAGTCGCGCTCGCGGTGAAGTGCTCCGGCCAGTTGAACGCAGGTCATGCTGAGAAAGAGCGGG
>JBCCNY010000373.1:0-3373 GCA_039025595.1 Pseudomonadota bacterium
GAAAAACCTATCGCGTCGTACATTCACCCTCTCTGCACTCGCTGCGGCACCCATCCTTTCAGCTTGCGGCAACCCGGTCGGAAGTACCAATGCCCAACAGATCGATGCCCGCGCCGATGCCACGTTGAATTTCCTGTTTGACACCTATCCCGGTGCCCAGGAAGTTTTCGACAAATCGACTGGCCAACTCGTGATGCCACTTATCACTGAAGGCGGTTTTATCTTCGGCGGTGGTTTTGGCCGCGGCGCATTGCGTGTGAACGGAGCGACGGTGGATTACTATTCGGCAACGAAAGGTAGCGTTGGATTGCAGGTGGGCGCACAGCAATTCGCGCATGTTCTGTTCTTTATGACAGATGACGCGCTGGCTGATTTTCGGCGTGCCTCCGGGTGGACTGCGGGCGCAGACATCGAATATGTCTTTTCCGATCAGGGAGAAAACCTGCGAACGGATACAACGACGCTGACTTCACCTGTTGTTGCGGTGATCTTTGGTCAGGCCGGTGCGATGGCAGGTGTGTCTTTGGAAGGCAGCAAATACACCCGCATCATTCCCTAACACTTAATGGAGTGTGACCTCGCCCGTCACATGGCGCCATTCGCCCGGGCTGATCATTTTGCGATGGACGAATTTCACGGAGTGGAGAGGGCCATCGATTTCTTCGCGCCAATAGTCGATAAACTGAAACAGCCGCGGATGGTCAGGCGCTAGATCATATTCTTGCCAGACGAAAGTATTCAGCACATGCGTGTAGTCGGGCATGTGGTAGAAAAATTCGGCCGTGGTCAGGCCGTAGCCCCGCAACATTAATTCAGTTTCAGACGTCTCCATATTATCATCCTGTTGCTTCTACTCGATTGTTATGCGACCCATGATGACTAAGAATGCTTTCAGTTCAATGAAAACAAGGTGTTAGCAGACCGTCACGGTGGCTGCCAAAATGCCTTTCTGAAGCCATTGCACGCTACATCAAGGCTCTGATATACCAAAGACAACAAAATATAGAAAATTCCTGACAGGACGATAATTCGCGTGAACGACACCCCGGAACCACCTGACAACGAAGAAGAAAGTGGGCAGCCAGAACGCCCAATCCATGACGGGCCAAGCGTGTCCATCGCGCAAGAGATGAAGACCTCGTATCTTGACTACGCAATGTCGGTCATTGTCAGCCGCGCGATACCCGATTTGCGCGACGGCTTAAAACCTGTGCATCGGCGCATCCTGTACGCGATGTTCGAGACCAGTAACAGCCACGACAAGCCTTATCGAAAATCCGCGCGGCCCGTTGGCGATGTCATGGGGAAATATCACCCGCATGGCGACGGCGCGATCTATGATGCGCTGGTCCGGATGGCGCAGGATTTCTCCATGTCGCTGCCGCTGCTCGACGGTCAGGGCAATTTCGGATCGATGGATGGCGATAACCCGGCGGCCATGCGATACACCGAGGTCCGGATGGACCGGCCCGCAGCATCGCTGCTCGCCGATATCGAAAAAGAGACGGTCGATTTTCAGGACAATTATGACGGCAAAGATCGCGAGCCGTCGGTTCTTCCCGCGCGCTTTCCGAACATGCTGGTCAACGGGGCCGGTGGTATTGCGGTTGGTATGGCGACAAACATCCCGCCGCACAATCTGGGCGAGGTCGTCGACGCCACGCTCGCCCTGATCGACAATCCTGATCTGAGCTCCGAGGATCTCATCGATTATGTTCCCGCCCCGGATTTCCCGACGGGTGGGATCATCCTGGGCCGGTCCGGGGCGCGCAAGGCCTATCTGGAGGGGCGCGGATCGGTCATCATTCGCTCCAAGACCCGGGTCGAGGAAATTCGCAAGGACCGGTATGCGATCGTCATCGACGAGATCCCCTATCAGGTGAACAAAGCCGCGATGATTGAGCGGATCGCTGAGGCGGCGCGCGACAAGAAGATCGAAGGCATCGCACATGTTCAGGACGAATCCGATCGTCATGGCGTGCGCGTTGTGGTCGAACTTAAACGCGACGCCACAGCCGAGGTCGTGCTGAACCAGCTTTTCCGCTTCACACCGATGCAGACCTCGTTCGGGTGCAACATGCTAGCGTTGAACGGGGGACGGCCCGAACAGTTGACATTAGGCGCCTTCCTGCAGGCTTTCGTGGCCTTCCGCGAGGAGGTCGTTTCGCGGCGAACGGCCTATGATCTGCGCCGCGCGCGCGAGCGCTCCCATGTGCTCTGCGGTCTGGCGGTTGCCGTCAGCAATGTCGATGAGGTCGTGGCCACGATACGCGCCTCCGCCGATGCTGCCGAGGCACGTGAGAAACTGATGACACGGCGCTGGCCCGCGCAGGATATCCTCGAATACATCGCTCTGATCGACGATCCGACACACACGGCGAATGAGGACGGCACCTATAACCTGTCGGAAACGCAGGCACGGGCAATATTGGATCTGCGACTGCAGCGACTGACCCAGCTGGGTGTGAAAGAGGTCACCGACGAGCTGCAGGAACTAGCAGGCAAGATCAAGGAATACCTCTCCATTCTCGCCAGTCGGGAACGGATCATGCAGATCATTTCAGACGAGCTTAAAGAGGTGCGCGAGCAATTCGCCGTGCCCCGTCGCACGGAGATCGTCGAGTGGTCTGGCGACATGGAGGATGAGGACCTCATCGAGCGTGAAGACATGGTCGTCACCGTCACATCGGGCGGCTATATAAAACGCACGGCGCTTGCCGATTTCCGCTCCCAGAAGCGCGGGGGCAAGGGCCTCTCCGGCATGGCCACCAAAGAAGAAGACGTTGTGACCACGCTCTTCGTGGCCAATACCCATACGCAGCTTTTGTTCTTCACCACCGACGGTATGGTTTACAAGCTCAAGACATGGCGGCTGCCGCTGGGCGGGCGCACCTCAAAGGGTAAGGCCATCGTCAACATCCTGCCCATCCCGCAAGGTGTGAGCATTGCCGCCATCATGCCGGTCGACCGACCGGAAGAGGAATGGGACGATTTGCAGGTTTTTTTCGCCACCACTGCTGGCGATGTGCGCCGAAATGCCCTGTCTGATTTCACCAATGTGAAATCCAACGGCAAGATCGCAATGAAACTTCCCGATGCCGACACCCGGCTCGTCAACGTCCGGATCTGTTCCGAGGATGAGGACGTGATGCTGGTGACAAATGCCGGCCGCGCGATCCGGTTTTCCACGACGGACGTCCGGGTCTTTAAGGGACGCGACTCCACCGGTGTGCGCGGGATCAAGCTGCAGAACGGAGACGAGGTCGTCTCGATGTCGGTGATCCACCATTTCGAGGCAAGCCCGGACGAACGCGCGGCCTATCTGAAAATGCGCCGCGCCGCGGCTGGAGTGAGCGATGAACCCGATAGCGAC
>JBCCNY010000374.1:0-3369 GCA_039025595.1 Pseudomonadota bacterium
CCCGCAGCATTGACCCGGGCAATCCGGCGCCAATACGGTGTTAGCCCAAGGGCTTTGCGCATGGGCGCGCTGTCGCCGCGAACGGGATAACGAACGGGATGTCGCAAACCGGGCCGCATGTGGCCATTATCGGAGCTGGGATTGTCGGCGTTTCCACGGCGATCTGGGCACTGCGCGACGGGTTCTCTGTTACGCTCATTGACCGGGCTGATCCCGGAGAGGGAACGAGCTTCGGCAATGCGGGCCTTTTGGCGTCGTCAGCCATTGTCCCTGTCACAGTACCCGGATTGTTGGCCAAGGCGCCGCGGATGGCGCTTCACCCGGGCACGCCGCTTTTCCTGAACTGGTCCTATCTTCCGCGCCTTGCGCCCTGGCTCTGGCGCTACCTTAAACATGCCAATGCGCGCGACGCGACGGCGCGCGCGCAGGCCATACTACCTCTCATTGGTGATAGTCTGGCTGATCATCAGGCACTGGCAGAGGGCACAGGCGCCGAAGACTGGATTGTCCCCTGTGATTATCTGGCCGGATATAGCTCTCGAGCCGCATACGAGGCAGACGGGTTTGCATGGGACCTCCGTCGGGAGCTGGGCTTTGACGTCAAGCTTCTCGAGGCGGACGCGATCAAAGACTACGATCCCGCTCTCGGTCCAGCAATCGGTTGCGTGGCCTGCCTGGACGGACATGGGCGGATCGTGGATCCTGGTCAGTATGTGAAAGACCTTGCGCAGCATACGCAAAAGCAGGGCGCAGGCTTTGTCAAAGCTGAGGTCGAGGCGGTGCTCAGCGAGAAGAGCCACGTGCGCGGGCTTCGTGCCGGTGGCGAGGTTTTGGATTGCGACAAAGTCGTGATTACGGCTGGGGTCTGGTCTAGAACGCTGGCAAAGGAGCTTGGTTTGACGGTTCCGCTCGCACCCGAAAGTGGCTTCCACCTCGAACTCTTGGAACCCAGCGTGACGCCCCGCGCACCAATGATGGTGGCGGATGGAAAGTTCGTGATCACGCCGATGCAGGGGCGGCTGCGTCTAGCAGGAATGGTGGGATATCTTGGGCTGAGGGCCGAAGCGCCCAAAGCGCCATACCAACTCATGGAGCGCCATGTCAGGCAGGTACTGCCCGGCTTGACATGGAACGACACGCGCCGCTGGATCGGCCACAGACCGGCGATCACGGATTCATGTCCGTTGATCGGCGAGATACCCGGGCTGCGCAGCGCTTTCGTCGGATTTGGCCATGATCACGTGGGTCTGACCGCTGGTCCGCGCACAGGCCAGATTCTGGCTCAGCTTATGGCGGGTCGGCGACCCAATATCGATCTGACGCCATTTGCCCCGGACCGTTTTGAAAACGCATCATGAGTTTTGAAACTCCAGCGCGTCCTCAAGACTTGTGACATCCCGCTCAGCGAGAACGGGGAGCATTTTCAAAAAGACCTCGGCCGTGGCCGTCGCATCTCCAAGCGCTGTATGACGCATCTCTTCTTCCAATGTGACGCCGTAACGCTCTGCAAGGGCATCAAGCGTGTGGTCATTGAAATGCGAGTAGAGCCGCGAGGACAGCCTTGCGGTACAGAGTACCGGGTGATCAAACATAGGCTCTGTCCCCGAATTCAGCCGGTGTAGAAACGCCATGTCGAATTCCGCATGATGGGCCACAAGCACAGAGCCTTCCGCAAAGGCTGCAAAAACCGATCCAGCGGCGGAAAATCGCGGGGCATCCCGAACCATCTCGTTCGTGACACCATGGATTTCCGTGGCTTCGCGAGGGATCGGGCGATTGGGTGCCACGAGGCTGTCAAAGATCTCGCCGCGCACACAGCGCTGGCGCAAGATGCGAACGCCTGCGAGTTGAACGACATCGTCCTTGTCGGGGTCCAGTCCTGTCGTTTCTGTATCGAAAACCGTGAAACACAGATCGCTCAGCTTTTGCTGATGATCGTCCTTGGATCGCAGCGCGAAATCATAGAAATCGAGACGCGGATCACGTGACATCACGTCCAGATGCGAGGAAAGCGGTAACGGAAGAACGAGCCTTGGGCCACGCTCAAGCCACAGATCCGTGCGATGCGCCTTTAGTGCGTCGCTGCCCCGGTACCCGCCATAGGCTTCAGACAAACGCGCCCCGATCGCGGCATCGAGCGCGGATTGACGCAGCGTTGGTCCGTCCCATGCCAGGCTCATTACGGCATGCTTGCCATCGATTTCCAACCCCATGCGGAAGTCGTGGCGCTCTGGATCCTCACGCAGCGCACCGAGGACCTTTTCCCAAAGCCGCGTAATGGCGAAGCCGTCGCAACGCAGATGGACCTCTTGCGGCGCAGCGCTCAACAGGTCGCCATGCACGGCGCGCAACGTGTCTACGATTTCGCCGGTTGATATGTTTCGCATTGGCCAGTGGCTGTCCGACATTGCCGATTGTTCGGTTTCTGCGCGGTTCAGCTCAGATGTCAGACGGTCGATTTCATCGCGCATAGCTGTTGTGAATTTGCTCACCGCCTCGCGGGGGAGATCCTCGCTCTGATCGAAGACGTCCAGCACCGCTCCGATGGTCATGGCCGGACGTCGCGCGGCATCGACGAGAGTGCTCAGCACACTGTCGAGTTCTCCATGTGTGCGCAGATCCTCCGTGGCATCGCGGAAGATCAGAACATGGCCCACCAAACCGTCATCGGCCCGCACATCTGTCACAGCCCCCGTGAGAATTTTGTGGCCACTTGCCGTGGCTGTCAGAAAGCTCTCAGACGGAGGCGCGGTGTCTAACGCCAATCGTCGCGCGGCCTCCATCACAGGGTCAACGCCAATGAACCGGCTCAGCCGCCGGTCAATGCCCAACTCGCCCAAAAGGTCTACGGCCTGCTGGTTGTAGAGCAGGATCTTTCCTTCCGGTTCAATGACAACAACGCCTTCGGCCAGATCACGGATCAGGGCCTCTAGCAGGGCCTTGTCGCGCCGGATACTGGCGGTTTTCTCTTCGAGGATCTCTGCCTCGCGCTTGCGGGCAGTGTCCAGCGCCTGATGGATGGCCTGTGCCGCCGGAGCCAGCGCGCCCAGATAGCGCCCAGGCGCCTGGTCGATATCGACCGAAACATCCGATCTGGCACGGGTCTGCAAATCGGTGGCCACTGCCTTGATCGGGCGGGCGACGTTTTCGTCAAAGAGAAAGCCGATCCACGCCACAAGGCCCAGTAACGCGAAACTGCCAGCTAGCCAGGCCGATACGTATCCTTGGGAAGGTCCGCCGGCATGGCTGTAACCCAGCCACAAACCCCCAGCAAAAAGCACCGATCCTCCGATCGCTATGGCCGCAAAGAACAACGCGAAGCGGCGTCGGAGGGTCAGCCAATCAGGCATCGGTAGACGGATCCAGAAG
>JBCCNY010000375.1:0-3360 GCA_039025595.1 Pseudomonadota bacterium
CATGCGCCACGATCCAAAGCGGGCGTCTATGCCGTGCGTCAGGCGCCGATCTTGCATCATAATTTGCGGACTGTCATTTCAGGCCAGAAGGCCCTGCGACGGTATCAGCCTCAAAACGATTATCTCAAACTCATTTCTCTCGGGGGACAATCGGCATTGGCTGAGCGCGTAGGCCTTGCGCTGGCCGGACCATCGCTTTGGGGTTTGAAGGATTGGATTGATCAACGCTTTATGGCGCAATTCAAGACATGGCCCCTCCGGACTGCTCCGTTTCGACCTTGGCCTCGGGCGGCTGGTGCCGATGAAGTTCCAACCGATCCGCTATGCGCCGGATGCGGGGCAAAGGTCGGATCAAGCTCGCTGACCAAGGCTCTGGGGTCGGGGGACACTTTGGGTGATGACGCCGCCTTGCTGGAGACAGGAGGGGTGCAACAAGTCATCAGCACTGATCATCTGCGTGGATTTTGCGAAGACCCGGTGACCGTCGCGCGCGTCGCGGCAAGTCACGCCTTGGGTGATATCTGGGCGATGGGCGCCGCACCCCAGGCCGCGCTTGCCCAGATCGTTCTGCCGCGTCAATCGCCGGTTCTGGCAGAGCGGGCGCTCACTGAAATCATGGCGGCGGCCCGGCAAGTCATGGCCGAGGCCGGCGCCGAGATCGTAGGCGGGCATAGCACGCAAGGCTCGGAACTTATCATCGGATTCACTGTGACGGGGATCTGCGCGCGGGCGCCGCTCACCTTGGCGGGGGCGCAGCCCGGCGATGCGCTGATACTGACCAAACCATTGGGCAGCGGCGTGTTGATGGCCGCCGAAATGCAGGCCCGTGCGGAGGGTGCGGATATCGCGGCGGCCTATCTTTTGATGTCCCAAAGCCAGGCCGCCGCCGCCGACATCTTACAGGGCGCCCATGCCATGACCGATGTGACGGGGTTTGGTTTGGCGGGACATTCGCGCGCGATATGTTTGGCCTCAAAAGTGGGCGCAGAGCTTTGGTCAGACAAGGCGCCCTTGATGTCTGGTGCGCTGGATCTGGCAGAGTGTGGGATAAGGTCCACGCTTTTTGGCGAGAACAAAGCGCCGTTCGCGGCGGTACCGGACACGCCGCGCCATGACCTCATGTTTGATCCGCAGACCGGTGGTGGCTTGCTGGCGGCGGCACCTTGGGATGAGACCGAAGGCGGGTCTGGCTACGTAACGCGGCTAAAGAAAGCCGGCTACGACGCCGCGCTGATTGGACGGGTTACGGACGACGTACCAGGATCGCTTTCGATCCTTTGAAGCCGTGCTGCCAAGTCATCTGCGACCTTCTCTAGTGCGTTTTCGGTCAGATCGGGCGCATGTACCGTTGCGAGCAGTTTCGGAACTTTCACGCGCATCGCCTTGTCATATGACGGGTCATAATGTTGCTCCGCTAGCGCTTGGCAAAGGCCAACCCTATCGCCTGCAGCGCTTAACTTCAGCCAATGATCGACAATGGCGTGTCCGCGATGCTGTCGCAGGGGAGCGAGCTTGAGGGAAAGCTCGTCATGATCGGAAAGCACACTTTCATAAGCGCGCGCGAGGTAATGCGCCCGAGCCTCCAGGGGGGCTTCGACGCGCAGGCTGGGTGCGTCTTTCATGGCGGACCAAAGCGCTGGAGGCAGGTTGATTGCGCCAATGGTGCTGCTTTCCGCCTCAACCAATACAGGGTGTGCCGGATCAAGAGCATCAAATGCAAAAGCCAGCGATGTCTCAAACGCCTTCTGCGAGGGTTGTGCCACCCCGAGCCCACCCAGAAGCGAGCCTCGATGGCGCGCCATTGCTTCAAGATCAATCACCTGCAGGCCACGCGTGCGGAGGCGCGTCAGCAGCTCTGTCTTGGCTGTGCCGGTATAGCCACCGAGCTGGATCAGCCGGTGGGGCAGGGGCGCGTCATACAACACATCTGTGACCAGTTTGCGAAAGCTCTTATACCCGCCTGCCAGCGTTTCAGCGCGCCAGCCGATCTGTTGCAGCATCCAGGAAAACGCGCCGGAGCGTTGTCCGCCGCGCCAGCAATTAATCAGAGGCCGCCATCCTCCTTCGCGGTCTGCAAGTGTTGTCTCAATATGGTTTGCCGCGTTGCGAAACACGATCGCCGCGCCGATTTTTCGCGCCAGAAACGGGCTTTGCTGTTTGTAGATCGTGCCGATGCGCGCGCGCTCTTCGTTGTCGAGCACTGGCAGGTTGATCGCTCCGGGGATATGATCCTCGGCGAATTCCGCCGGGCTGCGCACGTCGATCACGTCGTCAAAGCCTCCGGCGGCCAGAGCAGAGAGTGTTGTGGGGGCAACCATGACCGATAGGTAAGTCAAAGACCCGCCCGCTGCCAGTGCTAGTGCCTATTCTCTGGGCGGAGGGGCGGTGTCGTGTTCACCAAGCGCGCGCATCTGATCGCCCTCCAGATCGTCGTATTGATTGGACCGCAAGGTCCAGACAAAGGCGACCAGAGCAAGCATGCCAAGAGCCAGCGAACAGGGAACAAGGATCAGCAGAACGTCCATAGATCTACCTCGCCCGCAACGCATTGAGGGTGACAAGGATCGAGCTGGTTGACATGGCCAGAGCCGCCATCAGCGGCGTGGCAAATCCCGCCAGCGCGAGTGGGATTGAAATGCAGTTATACGTGGCCGCCAGGCCAAAATTCTCAAGGATACGCTGCCTTGCCGCGCGAGCCACACGCAACGCATCCACCATTGCAGCCATGCGACCAGTCAGGATTACCGCGTCTGCGGCGTTCTGGCTCGCCTCAAGCGCGGCGCCGGGTGCGATGGAGGCCCAGGCGGCGGTCAGCGCGAGCGTGTCGTTGAGCCCGTCGCCCACCATCAGCACGCGCGCGCCCTTGGCTTGCAGATCCTCGACAAGTGCGAGTTTTTCGGTGGGTGTCATACCGGCATGGACCGCATCAACACCAAGGGCTTGCGCCGTGCGTGCGGCGTTCTCGGCTGTGTCGCCGGTCAGCAGGTGGACGGGCAAGCCACGCTTTTGCAACGCGGCGACAAGGTCGCTGGCCTCGGGCAGCGGGCGCTCAACGCGCGTAAGCGGGATCACGCGATCGCCGATTTGCAAGGCCGTTCCCGCCTCGGAGCCCAACCACGCACCCGCACCCAGCCGAACAAGTGTCTGGCCAGAGCGCGCCGAAACGCCTTGGCCGGTATGTTCTTCAATCCGGGCAAGCGGTGTTTCTGCGGCATTCTCCAATGCGGGCAGCAAGCTGCGCGACAGAGGGTGCAGGGAGGCCGATGCCAGCGTCTTGAGGATCGCCCGTTCACCCGCATCGAGCGTCGGGGGCACTTCCAGTGCGCTGTCTGTAAGCGTGCCGGTCTTGTCGAAAAACAC
>JBCCNY010000376.1:0-3329 GCA_039025595.1 Pseudomonadota bacterium
GTCACTCGGCATTATCGTCAGCATCAAAAGGGCGAAGAAACCTCGACCAACTCCATCGCGTCGATCTACGCCTGGACCGGCGGGTTGAAGCATCGCGCCAAACTCGATGGGAATGACCCGCTGATGACCTTCGCCACGACGCTGGAAAAGGTCATTGTGGATACTGTGGAAAGCGGCCACATGACCAAGGATCTCGCCCTGCTCGTAGGGCCGGATCAGGGCTGGCTCACGACGATGGGCTTTCTCGAGAAGGTTGAGGAAAACCTCAACACGGCCTTGGCGGGCTAGACGCAACGTAACGAACGGGCGGCGCAGAATCGGGCGTTCCGCCCGAAACGAGCGTCGGCATCAGGGCTGCGGCTCCTACAAGAGTTGAGTTTACCCTGCGTTTCGCGAAAAGCTCGCTTGGAGATTCGCGCGAAACGCTTCAGGTCACCTGCATGCCTGCCCCAACCAAATTTCCCGATTCCACCTCTGTCGACCACACGATTGCAGAGGACTTGCAGGGGCTTGCGGTTGGTTGTTTTCTCACCTCCATCGGCCTCACATTTCTGACCCATCTGGGTTTTCTCACGGGTCAAACCGCGGGGTTGGCTCTCTTGATCGCATATCCCAACGGCTGGTCCTTCGGATTGGTCTTCTTCTTGATCAACATCCCCTTTTACATCTTCGCTTATTTGCGGCTTGGGTTTGAATTCACACTCAAGAGTCTGGCCTGCGTCACAGCCGTCTCTGTGCTCTCCGCGATCATGCCAGACTACATCGTTTTTGAACGTCTGGATCCGCTTTGGGGCACGCTTGCCTTTGGCGTCACGGTGGGGCTCGGGCTTCTGGCGTGTTTCCGGCACAAAGGCTCACTCGGAGGTATGGGGGTGATCGCGCTCATCATTCAGGACCGCACCGGATTCCGCGCCGGCAACGTCCAGCTTTTGACCGATGTTGTGATCTTTGGCATCGCCTTCTTTATGTTCGAGCCCAGCGTCGTCGCCTATTCCCTGCTCGGCGCCGTGATCCTAAATGGTGTCATCACCTTCAACCACCGGCGCGATCGCTACATCGCGTGAAAGGACATCCCATGGCCAAAGCCTATCTGTTTCTCATTGTCGCGGTTCTTTTTGAAGGTTTGGGAACCGCCTCTCTGCAAGCCTCGCAACAGTTCACAAAACTGATCCCGTCGCTCGGCGTCTTGGTGGGCTTTGGTGGCGCGTTCTTCTGCCTCGTGATGGTGCTTCAATACCTGCCGTTGGGCATCACCTACGCCATGTGGTCTGGCCTCGGCATCTGTCTGACCGTTTTTCTGGGTTGGGCGATCTTTCGACAAAGCGTTGACGCCCCGGCACTGATCGGTCTCGCCCTGATCATCGCGGGGATCGTTGTGATCAATGTCTTTTCACAATCCGCGACGCATTAAATAGCTTTATTGCCCGCGGTTATGGGTCTTTGCATACATTTCAGCAATCATACGGCTCGCCGTCTTTTCAAAGGCACCGGGAATGATGGCGTGAATCAGTGCACAGAAACCTGCCGCGAAGAGACTGAGGCTAAATTTCGCAGCAAAAAATGCATGCTCAAGATAGCTTTCATCGACTTGGCGCGGATGATTGAGAAATAGTCGGGAAATCATGTCACTCTCCTTGATAGATGTAACATCTTTATCTCAGACCAAGCATGAGTATTTCCCAAAGATCTCGATATAGTCTTCAATTTTGTGAATTTTTCCTAGTATTATTCAAATATGATAGAGATTGATGCAATTGATCGCCGGATACTCTCCGAAGTGCAACGCGACGCGTCTGTCGGGCTGGAGGAACTGGGGGACCGTGTCGGCTTGTCCCGCAACGCCTGTTGGCGACGGATCCGGATCTTGGAGAAAAGTGGCGTAATCCGCGGACGCGTGGCGCTTCTGGACCCAGAGCTCTTGGGCGTCGGCCTGACCGTTTTCATGCAGATCCGGGCAGCAGCGCATGAGGCGGCTTGGATGGCGACGTTCACGGACGCCACACGCCATATGCCCCAGATCCAGAGCGTTTTCCGAATGACGGGCGATCTGGATTACCTGATCAAGGCGCGCGTGGCGGATATGGCCGATTACGACAGGCTCTACCAAACGCTGATTGCACGGGTGCCGATGCGCGATGTGGCGGCCAGTTTCGTGATGGAAGAGATAAAGGACACGACGGCCCTGGCCCTTTGATCTAGGTCAACCCTCGCCCGGTGCTGGGCCCATCCGATTGAAAAAATCTATATCGCGCACGGTAATTGCTCCAGAGATGATGATATAGGCGGCGACCGACCAGAGCACGATGGTGATCAGCGTCGTGATCACGAACTTCCGCTTGAGATGGTGATGCTCGGGCGAGCCGTCATGCGTACCTGGCACTGTCGTCCCGGCCTCTCCCTGTGTGACGATCTTGATCGGCAGGATGCACAGAAAAGTCAGAAACCAAATCACCAGAAAAAGAACAATACCAGAGGCGATGGCCATCAGACCTGCTCCAGCTCGACCAGGCAGCCGTTGAAATCCTTAGGGTGCAGAAACAGCACTGGTTTGCCATGCGCCCCGATCTTGGGCTCGCCGGAGCCGAGAACACGAGCCCCGGTTTCCATCAGATGGTCGCGTGCAGCGAGGATATCATCGACCTCATAACAGACGTGATGGATGCCTCCTGATGGGTTCTTTTCGAGAAATCCCGCAATCGGGCTGTCCTCTCCCAGAGGGTATAGCAGCTCGATCTTGGTGTTGGGCAGCTCGATAAATATCACGGTCACCCCATGATCGGGCTCGTCTTGGGGCGGGCCAACGACAGCGCCGAGCGCGTTGCGATATTGCATGGCAGCGGCATCAAGATCAGGCACCGCGATAGCAACATGGTTGAGCCGGCCAATCATCTGAACCCCCTGTTTGGTTTCGCGCTGTTTATGGTGCTGCGCGGCGCATGTTGCAAGCGCAGCGCGCAACCCGGATTTCTAACAACATCCTAAGCTACCGCGCGTGCCCATTTAACCCTTCGTTAGGCAAGCTTGCGTAGCGTTTGGTTAACGCGCTGCCAGAGGAATCGTCTAATGGATGACAAAAACCCATTGTTTTTAACCAAAACGCCCACGGCGCGCAGGCCCCTACTGGGTCTCACAATCCTGGTCGTCGAAGATAGCCGATTCGCCTGCGAAACCATGCGGTTGATGTGTCTGCGCAGCGGCGCCCGGATCAGGCGCGCCGACAGTCTCAAATCCGCGCGCCGGCATTTGAAGGTGTACCGTCCATCCGCAGTCATCATCGATATGGGTCTACCCGATGGATCCGGGGTCGACTTGATCGAAGAACTCGCGCA